>NZ_JACFQD010000045.1:0-257 GCF_016101635.1 Gilliamella sp. M0320 | reverse complement strand
GATAGACTGTAATACAACCACGGTTAATACCAAAACCATCTGCCGAGATAAACAGACTAAACCAAGAAATTTTGAAAAATTTTGCCGGAATTTCGGAAATTTTGGAAATTGCTGAAATAATAAACTGCGGTTAAATAATGAACGATATGCGCTTAACTTTAGAGAGGTGAATTTATAGGTTGGGCAGGTTGCGTGTTGCGTGTTGCGTGTTGAAAATTATAATCCATATCAGATATCCTTGTCAATCCAATTTTATG
>NZ_JACFQD010000006.1:0-202730 GCF_016101635.1 Gilliamella sp. M0320 | reverse complement strand
AGACTTTTAATTTTTCGTCTCGTAAGTGCCCACACAGATTGTCTGTTTCTTCTTTTTAAAGAGCTGACAGCGTTTTAATTTACTTTACAATTTCTTGTTTCAGTTTGCTGTCTCAAGGGCTGCGTATACTACGCTACACCTTTTTATTCGTCAAGATCTTTTTTTAAAATTTTTGACCTTACTCACTAACACGACCTTTGTCTGCTTGTCGCTGACGCCGTGTCAGTGGATGCGCATTATAGGCACTTCTTTTTTTTTGGCAAGTGATTATTGCAAATTTATTTTTGTTTGTCTTTTTTTTACACAAGATGAGCTAAAAACAAACTAAAACGATACATTTTGTAGCAATTTTACCTTTTCAATCTTTATTCTACGATTAAATTCTTTAATAAAAGAAAAATCGAACTACAAAATTTAAAATAACTATCTTTAAAATAACTATCCGAGAGCCATAGCTATTTGCTTTTATACATTCAGCTATATAGTCGTACTTTTTATTCTTTTCGATATTCTCTCATCATAAATAGAATAGCAAATATAGTTGTATTATAAATTAATGTACTATTTTATTGATTAACAATCACATCATCCATCTTTAAAAATATACAGCATTTAAATTAACCGCTGTAGTTCTATCATAATTCTGCTTTAATCTTTTTCGGTAAATCAGCTAAACTATCAATTAACCAATCTGCTTGTGCTAACGCCTCTTCAGTTATTTCATCACCGGTTTTAACTAATACTGTTTTTTTAACCCCGGCTCGTTTTCCTGATAACAAGTCAGAAACCCTATCACCAACCATATAAGAATTTGCAATATCGATATTGAGTTCTTTAGCGGCAGATTGAATCATACCAGGACTTGGTTTGCGACATTCACATTCATCCACTAGTGGATCATGAGGACAATAATAGACACCATCTAAATCAACACCACGATCTTGTAGTGACCAATCCATCCATTCAGTTAAGGTATCAAACTGCTCTTGAGTAAATTTATTTCTAGCAATTCCTGATTGATTAGTGGTAATAACTAATAGAAAACCCATCTTTTTCAATTCTTGCATTGCATCAATCACACCATCAATAAAGTGAAATTTATCAATAGTGTGCACATAATTATAATCTATATTAATTGTCCCATCTCGATCTAAAAATATAGCTGGTTTCATGTTTAATCATCTTCCTTTTATATGGATTCTTTTCTAACTTTATATAGGATATTATTGATTGACTTAGATGTCTAGACGTCTTAATATTTATCTATTCATATTTTTGTTGTTATATATCATGATAAAATTAGAACATATCTCAAAAACATTTGAGCAAAATAAAACCATTATTCATGCCTTAAAGGACATTTCACTACATGTTCCAGAAGGTAAAATTTATGGTGTGATTGGCAAATCAGGAGCAGGTAAAAGTACATTAATACGTTGCGTAAATCTGTTAGAAAAACCAACTAGTGGAAAAATATTTTTTGATAACCAAGATATCACCCATTTATCTAATCGAAAGTTAATTGAAGTTCGTCGAAAAATTAGCATGATTTTTCAACATTTCAATTTACTTTCCTCAAGAACGGTATTTGATAATATCGCCTTTCCTCTTGAACTCAACAGAACCCCTAAAGCGGTCATTAAACAAAAAGTAAATGAACTTATTGATCTTGTTGGTTTAAGTGAAAAAGTGAATGTTTATCCAGCTAATTTATCTGGTGGACAAAAACAACGCGTCGCTATTGCTAGAGCACTAGCCAGTGATCCAAAAGTATTATTATGTGATGAAGCAACGAGTGCTCTTGACCCAGAGACAACCCGTTCTATTTTAGAATTATTAAAAGATATCAACCAGAAACTAGGCTTAACCATTTTATTAATCACTCACGAGATGGATGTAGTTAAACAGATTTGTGACCAAGTAGCAGTAATTAGTAATGGTGAGTTAGTTGAACAATCTTCAGTTGGCGAGATGTTTTCACATGCAAAAACGGATATTGCAAGACAATTTATTCAATCAACTTTGCATCTTACAATTCCAGATGATTATTTAGCTAGACTTACACCGGAACACAAAGAAGGACTTAATCCGCTGGTTCGCATGGAGTTCACAGGAGTGTCGGTTGATTTACCATTACTGTCTCAAATAGCTAAAGAATTTGAAGTTGATAGTAATATTATTAGCGCTCAAATGGACTATGCTGGCGGTGTTAAATTTGGCTTAATGTTGACAGAAATGAAAGGCAAACAAAAAAGTACTGCATCGGCAATTGCGTTTTTAGAAAAGAATAATACTAAAGTCGAGGTGCTAGGTTATGTCTGATTTTCTTCCATCATTTAAACCATTTGAATCCCTATTTCATTATTTAGCTCAACATAGTTTCTGGGCAGATATTGTTGCTTTTTGTTCATCATTTAATGGCTTTAATGAAGCAATGCTGTTTAAGATTGCACAAGCAACAGATGACACCATTTATATGGTTTTCTTATCAGGCTTGTATGGAATACTGATTGGACTGCCATTAGGTGTAATTTTATATGTAACCCGAAAGGATAACATTCTTGAGAACTATATTATTCATAATATAGTTTCATTTGTTACAAATATATTTCGCGCCATTCCTTTCATTATACTAATCGTGTGGATAAAACCATTCACAATGGAAGTAATGGAAATTACTACGGGACAAAGTACCTTTTTAGGAAGACAAGGTGCTTTAGTTCCACTAAGTATTGGGGTAGCCCCTTTAATTGCAAAAATGATTGAAAATGCATTACTTGATATTTCCAAAGGATTAATTGAAGCTGCTCGTTCAATGGGCGCAACACAATTACAAATTATCTATAAAGTTTTACTTCCTGAATCATTACCGATAATTATTAATAGCATGACAATAACTTTAATAACATTAACAGGTTACATAGCTTTAAGTGGAGCGGTAGGTGCTGGAGGTCTTGGCCAACTTGCTCTTCAATATGGTTATAATAGTTATAAGCCTGCTATAATGAACACAGTTGTTATATTATTAGTTATATTTGTATTCTTGATTCAATTTATTGGCAATAATATTGTTAAACGCGTTACCCACCATTAATCATGGAGAGAATTATGTCTATAAAAAAATTAGCACTAATAACCACACTGGTAAGTGCATTCTTCTTAACCGGTTGTGATAACAAACAAACAACTGCAACTGACAACAAACCAGCAGACCCAACTAAAGTCACAACTCTTAAAGTTGGTGTAATCTCTGGTCCTGAAGAAGAAGTAGCTGAAGTAGTTAAACAACAAGCGAAAAACCTTTATAATTTGGATGTTGAACTTGTCATTTTCAATGATTATGTCACACCTAATCAAGCTTTAAATGATGGTTTAATTGATATTAATGCTTTTCAACATAAACCATATTTAGACGAACAAATCAAAGAACGTGGCTATAAACTCTCTGTGGTTGGTAATTCTTTTGTTTACCCTATTGCAAGTTATTCACACAAATTAAAACCGATTGATAATAGCAGTGAAACAGGCGAAGGGGTAAAAGTAACTTCTCCTCGTGGTGAAACATTTTTTATTCCAGCTAATTCAACCATTGCTATACCTAATGACCCTACTAATTTAGGCCGTGCATTACTTTTATTACAACATGAAGGGTTTATTACTGTCGATAAAGCAAAAGGCTTACTACCGACTGTACTTGATATTACTAGTAACCCATACAATTACAAAATTGTAGAACTTGAAGCACCAATGCTTCCTCGCTCACTTGATGATTCACAAATCGATTTAGCTATTATCAATAATGCTTTTGCTGGACAAGCAAATTTAACCCCAAGTAAAGATGGTGTTTTTGTTGAAGATAAAGAATCACCTTATGTAAACATCATCGTTTCGCGTGAGGTTGACAAAGATAATGAAAATGTAAAAAACTTTGTTAAAGCATACCAAACTGATGCTGTAGCTAAAAAAGCCGATGAAATTTTCAACGGTGGCGCAATTCGTGGTTGGTAATCCTAAATTAGCAAACTATAATCAACTCACTCTCATCGACTATTGTCGATGGGAGCTGATTTAAAACAATTACACAATAATTTAATAATGACACCGCAATTTGAGCCAATTGGCATCATTTACTCACCCTATACTGAAAAATTTGCTGTACCACGCCAACCGAATCTTGTAACAGCAGCTGAAGGTGAACTACATTTGCTAAATAGATTTAATGATCCCATGAGTATTAAGGGATTAGAACAGTTTTCACATATATGGTTATTATTTCACTTTCATCATATTGATACTAGCAAACAAAAACTAACCGTCCGCCCACCTCGTTTAGGTGGCAATAAAAGTTTAGGTGTATTTGCAACAAGATCACCATTTAGACCCAATAATATTGGGCTCTCAGTCGTTGAATTACTAGATATTATTGTTGAAAACAAGCAGGTGATATTAAAACTAGGTGGATTGGATCTGGTAAATGGTACGCCGATAATTGATATAAAACCCTATTTACCTTATTGTGATAGCCATCCAGAGGCAATAGCTGGTTATGCTCAACAACTTCCAACACAAAAACTTAAGGTAACATTTTCATCTAAAGCTGACATATTTTTACAAAGCCAAACACAGAATTATCCACAACTAAGTGAACTAATTGAACAAGTCATTTCTCAAGATCCGAGGCCAGCTTATAAACAAAAAAGTCTTCATGAGCAAAACTACGCGATTACCCTATATCATTTCAATATAACTTGGAAAGTATTAGGACATGAGGCCATTGTGGAAAATATTCACATAATTAGTTAATCATACAGATACTCTTATAAAAATAACTTATTGATGTCGTATGCAGAATATTAATCGATCTATTTGTAAAGATAATTTACAAAAAAGTTATGCGAAACCGATAATATTAATTTGGTGAGTTGAAATTATTTTGATAAATTAACTACGGGTTTAATTCCCTATATTTCACTTTGCCACTAAAATTTTATAACTTTAGTGGCCCTTTTATAAATCAATGATAATTATTACTTTTCTTGTTTCTTAACTCTGCTATATCAATAGCATCGAATAGATAATGTTTACCACAATAATCACAATGAATATCAATCTTACCATCATCTTCATTGAGAATATCATCAACTTCGTTAGCTGGTAATGTCATTAAGCTATCTTCGCAACGTTGTCGTGAACAACCACACTTAAACACAATATCATGCGTCTCAAATAAACGAACTTCTTCTTGATTATAAAGACGATATAATATCTCATCAGTTGGCAATTGGAATAACTCATCGCTAGTGATAGTCTCCGTCAATGCACAGAGATGTTCAAATGATTGTTCAATATCTTCATTTGCCGGTAATACTTGTAATAAAATACCTGCTGCCATCGGTTTGTTATTATGAACCCCTGTCTTGACAAATAAACGGGTAGGAAGTTGTTCAGATTGCATAAAGTAATTTTCTATACAACCAATTAAAGTGTCCTTTTCAAGACCAACAATACCTTGATAACGCTCTCCTTTTTTAGGTGTTATGGTAATGACAATATAGCCGTTACCCACCATATCTTTAAGAGTAGCATTATCTGCAATTTCACCATTAACTCGTGCAACGCCACGTAGTTGCTGCTCATTGTTACCATTTACTACCGCTAATGTCAGCGGACCATCGCCTTGTAATTGTACCGCTATATCACCATCAAATTTTAAAGTCGCGGTTAATAAACTGGTTGCTACTAACAATTCACCTAATAAATTTTGTACAGCTATAGGATAAGTATGGTTTTCTAAAATTGCTTGGTAGGTATTTTCAAGTCGAGTAATCTCACCACGAACCGAATGATTATCAAATAAAAACCGATTTAAAGTATCCATATTAATTCTTGTCGCCTTGTTGTCTATCATATTTAAATTTAATTAATGTTCGCCGCTCTTTTTTATCTGGTCTTCGATCAGGATGCGGCATAGTTAATGCATTAAGTTTTCTAGCCTCAGCAATATTTTCTCGTTTGGTTATGCTTTCTAAGGTCTCTTGGTAAAGATATTCTGCTTCTCTAGCCGGCCTACGTTGATCACTAATAGCTAAGACACGAATTGTTTTTTGTTCATTGCCCTGTCTAAGGGTTAATATAGCACCAACTTCAACAATTTTGCTTGGTTTTGCTCGTTGACCATTATAGTGGACTTTGCCACCATCAATCATATCGCGAGCGATGGAACGAGTTTTATAAAACCGAGCCGCCCATAACCATTTATCTAATCTTACTAGATACATCGTTTCCTCATTTAAAACTAAATAAATCTCAAAACAGATATAAGGATAATTTTATTAAAATCAATGTTGTGAATGAATTGAATACTCATTATCATTGGTAAAAAATGTCCCAGATAGGCTAAATGGTGAAATTTCACCATGTAAATCAACACGATAATTTGATGATTCAGGCGAAGTTTCAACTAACTTCCATCGATTTAACAGTTCGCTAGTAATCCCTTTAGCAATAATATGTAATGATTCAAACTCGGTTTGCAAAGGATTTATCGTTGCGGTTGCATCAAGCTGACCACTATTAATTAATGCGCTAAAACTTAATAATGCTCGATGCTGACTATCAAAATTCACCGATAAATTAGGATATTTAACCGCAATTTTATTAATTGTTGCATCATTAGCTTTAAAAAATAACGAGCCTGAATATATGCCAAACTTTTTATCTTCCACTAACCTAATATTGGTTCCAGAAACATTAAAATCTGTGAGATTAAATGGATAGTCAGACTTAGTGCTGATTAACGTACTTGGCAAAACAGTTAGCTGATCAATATCAACTTGATTGAATATATTAGGTAATAACCGTTGTTTTAAGTCATCAGGTAACTGATAATTAATACTGGCTAGTAATAATGTTTGTAAATGTAATACATTGTTTTTCCAGTTACCAGTTAAATGGACATTACCATCACTCCACCCTGCGACCGCTTTTAAAATGTCTACTTCATCATCTTTGCAAGATAGTTGCAGTAATAATGATGAAAATATTTCATCAAACCACACAACATTATCAGCACTAATAATGAAATTACTTTGCTGTAACTGCCACTGATTATCATAACCAATGTTAGTTACCTCCATATTACCCTTTTCTATTACTAAATTAGGTAATTGAATATTACTATCAAATATCGAAAATTCTTGTAATTTGAATTTTGGCAGCTCAGACAAATAGCTGTTTAAATCAGTCTCATTATTAGCATTAAAATGTATATTATTTAATTTTAATTGTGCTATATCCAAACTACCATCTGCTAGCATTTTTAATTTGCTAACAAAAAAACCATTATCAATATTACCACCTAAATTAGTAATTGAAGTTATACCATCACGGTAATATCCTTGTAATAACACATTATCTACAGCCTTTTGCTTAAACAATACTTGCTGGGCAGTAAAATCAAATTGATATGGTTGTTTACTCGGCAAATCAAACGGTTTTATACCACCATTAATTTGTTGTAACAACAAGGGGGCTTGAGCATTATTCAATGAAAATTTTAAGGTTGTGTTATACAACCGTAACATATTTGCTGTAAAATTCGATTCGCTGATTTGAGAACCATCTAGCGTGGCATCAATGAGATTGATATAGTTAAAATGATGAAGCTGCCACAAATTTTGCTTATCAAAACCAATGATTAATTTGCCAATATTAGCTACTTCTTGCTGATCTTTTTTTACCAATAAATTATCAACGCTTAACTCATAAAAATTAGCAAAGGAATGATTTATTTTACCAATTGTAATAGAATAGGCACCCAGCTTTGATAATTGTTGGCTTACTATTTTGGCACCAAAATTGGTTTGTAATAAAAAATAGCCAACTACAATTAACAACCAGAAAATCGAAAAGAGGATGATTAAACTAAATCGTAATCGTCTCATAAATAAGCTAAATAGTTATAATGAAGGGTTGAATTGTATTACGATACCCGATTTTGACTAAAATAGCACTTGATTTTGCTATAAATGATTTGTTGTTAAACCAGTTTTGAAGTTAATATATAACTAAAGCCAATTGTAACATTAGAATAACAAAGCAAATTAATAATTTACCTCTCTTTTGATTAAGATGAACATTTGTTATTCTTTTTATTTACTATATATATAGGAAAAAACCGAAATGAAACAGATCCCAATGACAGTAAAGGGAGCCGAATTATTACGTGCAGAACTTGAAGAACTTAAAAATGTAAAAAGACCTCAAATTACTGCCGCTATTGCTGAAGCTAGAGCACACGGTGATTTGAAAGAAAACGCTGAATATCATGCTGCGAGAGAGCAACAAGGATTTTGTGAAGGTCGTATTCAAGAAATTGAAGGTAAATTGTCGCAAGCACAAATTATCGATATCACTAAAGTTAAAAATACCGGTCGCATTATCTTTGGTGCTACCGTCACAGTAGTAAATATTGATACCGATGAAGAAACAACTTACCGAATCGTTGGCGACGATGAAGCGGATTACAAACAGAATTTAATTTCAGTTAACTCTCCAATTGCTCGTGGACTTATTGGCAAGGAAGATGGTGATACAGTACAAATTAAAACACCTGGTGGCGATGTTGAATTTGATATTGTTAAAGTTGAATATATTTAATTAAACTGTTGCAAAAAAATAGGGCGATTAGCCCTATTTTTTATTTTGGTAGTGTAATTTTTTTCTCTTCACTCGGTCTGTATATCGTAAAAATAGAACCCACCTGTTGTACAGCTAAAGCTTTTGTTTCGCGGATGATTGCTTCACAAATTAGCTTTTTAGTTTCACGATCTTCAGCGGATACTTTAATTTTTATTAACTCATGGAAATTTAAGGCATTTTCAATTTCAGCTAGCACGCCTTCGGTAAATCCATTAGCCCCAATCATCACTATCGGTTTTAAATGATGAGCTTCACTTTTTAAATACTGTTTTTGTTTATTCGATAAATTCATTAATTTTTTATCACATTAAGTTGTAATTTTGCTATTCTACCCTTATATATATTTGTAATCAATTGAAGTGACCTCATTACATTAAGGATTTATTCTCTGTGAGTAACAAAAAACGCTCAGCAAGCTCTACTCGTTGGCTTAATGAACATTTTAACGATCGTTTTGTGCAACAAGCACAAAAAAAAGGCCTGAGATCCAGAGCATGGTTCAAATTAGAAGAAATACAAAAAAGTGACAAATTATTTAAACCAGGAATTACTGTGGTGGATTTAGGCGCTGCACCAGGAGGATGGTCACAATATGTTGCATCTCTCATTGGCAATAAAGGGCGAATTATTGCCTGTGATTTATTGCCAATGGATCCTATCGTTGGCGTTGACTTTTTGCAAGGTGATTTTCGTGATGAAGCGGTATTAAATGCCCTACTTGAGCGAGTTGGTGAAGAAAAAGTACAAGTTGTTATGTCCGACATGGCACCAAATATGAGTGGACAACCCGCCGTTGATATACCTAGAGCTATGTATTTAGTTGAATTAGCATTAGATATGTGTAAAGACGTTCTTGCTCCAAATGGTAGTTTCATCGTTAAAGTATTCCAAGGTGAGGGATTTGAAGAGTATCTAAAAACAGTAAGATCACTGTTTAAAACAGTCAAAATTCGCAAGCCAGAAGCCTCGCGCGCACGGTCTCGAGAAGTATATATTGTAGCAATGGGGATGAAGTAGCCAGCCGTACAATTTTGTAGTACCATACTTGGTTAATTTTAGTCGTAACTATTAATTTTATGAGAGGTTTTTCTTTTGAACGACATGGTAAAGAATTTACTGATCTGGGGTGTTATCGCCGTCGTATTGATTGCTGTTTTTAGTCAATTCAGCTCAATATCCAATAGCGGTCCTCAAGTCGATTACACCAAATTTAATGCGGATGTAACGGGTGGCAAACTGAAAGAAGTGCATATTAATGGCCGCGAAATTGTTGCTACCACCAAAGGGAGTAATAATTATGTTACTTATATCCCTTATTTAGATGAAAAGTTAGTTGATAACTTGGTGCTAAATGATGTTGCGGTCTATGGCAGCCCAGACGAAAAACCAAGCTTATTAGTTAACATTTTAATCTCGTGGTTCCCGATTATTTTACTACTTGGTTTCTGGTTCTTTATCATGCGCCAGATGCAAGGTGGTGGTAAAGGTGGACCAATGTCGGTAGGTAAAAGTAAAGCTAAAATGTTAACACCTGACCAAGTTAAGACTAAATTTAGCGATGTTGCAGGCAGTGAAGAAGCGAAACAAGAAGTTACCGAAGTTGTCGATTTTTTACGAGATCCTGGAAAATATCAAAAACTTGGTGGTCGTATTCCCAAAGGTATTTTAATGGTTGGACCGCCAGGTACTGGTAAAACATTACTAGCTAAAGCCATCGCTGGTGAAGCAAATGTACCTTTCTTTAGTATTTCTGGTTCAGACTTTGTTGAAATGTTTGTTGGTGTCGGTGCTTCACGTGTCCGTGATCTATTTGAACAAGCCCGTAAACATTCACCATGTATTATCTTTATTGATGAAATCGATGCTGTGGGTCGTAAACGTGGTGCCGGCTCAATGGGGGGTCATGACGAACGCGAACAAACTCTTAACCAAATGTTAGTTGAAATGGATGGTTTCGAAGCTAATAGTGGCATTATCATTATTGCTGCAACCAACCGTGTTGATATTCTAGATCCAGCCTTACTTCGTCCTGGTCGTTTTGACCGCCAAGTACAAATTGGCTTACCGGATATGAAAGGTCGTGAACAAATTCTAGCTGTTCATGTGCAAAAAGTACCACTCGGTTCTGATGTTAATTTATCGGTGCTTGCTCGTGGTACCCCAGGTTATTCTGGTGCAGAATTGGCAAACCTAGTCAATGAGGCCGCACTATTTGCAGCTCGTCGTAACAAGCGTTTAGTCACTATGGACGAATTTGAAGAAGCTAAAGATAAGATCAACATGGGTACAGAACGACGTTCGTTAACCATGACACAAGAGCAACTTATCTCAACCGCTTATCATGAGGCTGGACACGCCATTATCGGTTATTTAATGCCTGATCATGATCCAATCCATAAAGTGACTATCATCCCGCGTGGCCGAGCATTAGGAGTAACATTCTTCTTACCTGAAGGTGATCGAGTTAGTGAAAGCCGAGAAAAATTAGAAGGTGATATCGCCACACTATATGGTGGACGTCTTGCCGAAGAACTGATTTATGGTGTTGATAAAGTTTCAACTGGTGCATCAAACGATATTAAAGTTGCCACTCAATATGCCAGAGCAATGGTTACCCAATGGGGCTTTTCTGATCGTTTAGGTCCGTTATTTTATGAAATGGATGATAATTCGTCTTATGGCCGACCAAAAGATATCTCTGATGAAACTGCGCGAATTATTGATGAAGAAGTTAAAAAAATAATCGATCGTAACTTTGAACGAGCACGTAAAATTTTAACTGAAAATATGGACGTACTTCATGCGATGAAAGATGCATTAATGAAATACGAAACCATTGGCGCAAAACAAGTTGCTGATTTGATTGCTCGTAGACCAATTACTGCTCCAGAAGATTGGAGTGAAAGTGATGAACAAGCAACAAAAGAGATACCAAATGAGGGAACAGACATACCACCTCAATCAGAAAATTAATTACGACTAAATCTAAAACGCGCTTCGGCGCGTTTTTTATCATCCAACAGCAATTAATTTTGTAAAATAATAAACCAGTACTAACAATCATACTTCAGCATTACAACAGTGCAATTAGCATTAAAAATATTAATAAAATAAGGCCTAAAATCATGGAAATTCGTTTTCAAAATCACGTAATGGATCTCTCTTTTCCTCAAGTAATGGGAATTGTTAATATGACGCCAGATTCTTTTTCTGACGGCGGTAATTACAACAATCTTGATGATGCTATGCGGCGAGTTGATAATATGATTCAAGCTGGGGCAACCTTTATTGATGTTGGCGGAGAATCAACTCGACCTGGTGCTGCTGATGTTTCAACCAGTGAAGAACTTGATCGAGTTATACCGCTAGTGGAAAAAATTGCTCGCTATTTTGACGTTTGGATTTCAGTTGATACATCAAAACCAGAAGTCATCACAGAAGCCGCCAAAGCTGGTGCACATTTAATTAATGATATTCGGGCTTTAACTTTACCAGGGGCATTACAAGCAGCTCAACAAACTGAATTACCAGTATGTATTATGCATATGCAAGGTGATCCCAAAACAATGCAAAATGCACCTCACTACCAACAAGATATCTATCAAGAAGTTGATTCATTTTTTGCTGAACATATCCAACGATGTGTAACTGCTGGCATTGCTCGGGAAAAAATCATCCTTGATCCAGGCTTCGGGTTTGGTAAAACGTTAGCCCATAACTATCGTCTATTGGCTACACTGGAAAGATTCCATCACTTCAATTTGCCAATTTTGGTTGGCATGTCAAGAAAATCGATGATCGGACAAGTGCTAAATGTTCCCCCTAAAGAACGTGTATTAGGTAGTGTTTCTTGTGCAGTTATTGCAGCAATGAAAGGAGCGCAAATTATCCGTGTTCATGATGTCAAAGAAACCTTCGATGCCATGCGAATAGTGCAAGCCACATTAGCAGAACAAAATCTATAAAATAGCCGGTATAGATGTAAAAAATATTAAGGAGTCTATACCATTAACTTGCAAATAATATTTCTGTTTTATTACTAGCAATCGAATAACTTCAAAGGTAGGTAAATTCCTACCTTACCTATATTACAATAGTGTTTATCTTCCGAATGGCGCTGGTAAATTAAATTCAATAATTTAAAAAATTGAGAATAATCTTGTAAAAAATATTGAGGAGTCTATACCACCATTTTACTTTTTTAATAAGCTACACTTTTACAATTTAAGATATATCATTTAAAGCGATTAATATCTGCGATGAAAGTTAAATAATGATGGTAAATGTGTTTTTAACTAACCAAAATCGCTATAAATATAAACAATCCTATATAATTATTATTCATAAACGCTTTAAAACAATTTTTTCTATCACGGTCTTTGATTAACCATTGTTGATAAATAAATAGCAATAAAACAATGATTAAACCAATATAGTAAAATTGCTGAAAATGATTATTTATGCCGATAAGTGCTAGGCAAATTAAGGTGATGAGTTGCAACAATCCAATAATAAACTTGTCATAATGACCAAATAGGATAGCAGTGGACTTGATACCTATTTTAAGATCGTCATCGCGATCAACCATAGCATATTCGGTATCATAAGCTATTGTCCAACATACATTAGCTAGACACAGTAACCAACAAGTTATCGGAAATTGAGCTATTGTTGCCGCGTAGGCCATCGGAATTCCCCAGCTAAAGGCAATGCCTAAAGTCACTTGGGGTAAATGTGTGTAACGTTTCATAAATGGATAAATCATTGCTGTGATTAATGCAAAACCAGCCATTAACCAAGTTAATTTATCCAAAGTAAGCAATAAACCAAGCGCAATCAGCAGTAATACGAATAAAGTGTATAAGGCATTTTTTTCGCTTAATGCGCCACGAGCGAGAGGACGATTCTTAGTGCGTTCGACTTTACCATCAAAATGCCGATCAGCGTAATCATTAACCACGCAGCCAGCAGAGCGCATCACGATTACGCCAACAACAAACACAACAACAACATGAATAGATGGCGTAGATGTAGCAAGCCAAATCGCCCACAATGTTGGCCAAAGTAGTAGTAAGCAACCAATTGGCTTGTCTAATCGCATCAGTTGTAAATAAGCTAACATAGATTGTCATTGTCCTGAATCATAATAGGCGGATTATACCTGTTCGTTAAAAAGCTGCAAACAACAGCTATCAATGCATATTTTGGCTTAAATAAATGAGCGCTTTATTTGCTATACAATCAGAGTTATACCATTTGCAAATATTGTTCAGCAATAATCGCTAATGCTTGATAAAATAGACTGACTTGATTTTGTTTTAAGCAATCCAAATACATTGGTGACCAATTTAAAAGGTATTCGGTCATTAATTGCTGTGCAGCAGCAAATTGCTGCTTTTCTAGTAGTATCGCATATGCCATTAACATCAATCCAAACTGATCTTCTGGCTCATTCATACCCGTATCAAGAGTCAACCCTTGCTGCTGTAAAAATTCCCGATAGCGTTCTTGTGATTCACCCATTAGTAGTTTTTCTTGATCTAAATAGACTGAACCCCATGGTGGCGCCGACATAATGCCTTGCCCTTCAAATAATAGTGAGAATTGATATTCTATTTCTGCATGCTGTATCTGAGTAGTCAAGATTTGGCATTGTTCTGTTACTAATTGTTGGTTTGGCCACTTTGCTAACTGATCTAGCTGTAATAATCCATCAATTAAACCAGTGACTTGTTTACTGGTAGGCGGATAATAAAAAAAAGCGCCTAATAATTTCGCCAACGTGATAGAGGTCAGGTTATCCAAATTATTCAATCCTATAATGATTAGCCAATTAATTATGCCATTACCATCAACTACCGCACAATTAAACGGTTATCATCCACAAATTATAAAAAGTAATACGTCCGCAAATTTCTGCGATAAATACACCAATAAAAGCCAATAGATAAATCATTGTCTGATGTTGCTTTCTTAAAATCGCAAATAAAACCAATGTGATAGAAATAATTAATAATGCGCACTGTGCTATTATCCAGCAATATTGATTAGAGGTTAAGTCTGGAGCAATTTCACTCATTAGCTTTAAGTAAGGCATTTTTAATAGCAGAATCAGTAAACTACCAATAAAAAAAGCGCAATAACCTACTCGATATATTCCTAACCAAGTAACAGCAATTCCTCCCAATACCAACATCGCAGTATACATTTGTATCGCGGTATAACAACTATTCCACGTTTTTATTGTTGCTAACATATAGGTTAATACGATGGTCCAAACAAAAAATAGGCTTAAAATAACCAAGATCATAGCCAATAAATAGTTTAAACGCGGTATACGGTTAATTTTTTGGCACAGAGGTTTGATGATTTGTAATTTGGTACTATTTGGATACAAGACAAAATAGTTAAGCAAGACAAAAGCAAATGTCATAGCAAATAATAAGCCAAAGGTAAAAATTTCATTACTCATTGGTGAACGGCCGATACCAAAAATCACATTGAATGCTCGTAATGGTTGACCTAAGTGAAATGATGCAATCGCCATACCTATCGCCATGAAAATTAACGCTACTGCATTAATTTTTTGAGTGATAGCCAATTTATTTTTTGAACGATAAACAAGATAAAACAAACCACTAAGTAGGATCATTCCTGCGGATAATTGCCCAAATATCGTAAAAAATACCAGTGGAAGTTCATGCATACTAAACCTCCTCTGGATTAAGCACTTTACCAAGTGAGTCACCCGATGCTTTAGCTTGCGCATGTGGCTTTATCACGATACTTGGTTTGGTTAAATCTGAACTAGGTAACGGAGCAATATCGCACTCATCACCATAACGTTGACGCAAGATATTAATGTCATCAAAATCTAAAGCGCGTTGAGGACAAGACTCAACACATACAGGTTTTAAACCTTGCGCTACACGTTCATAACAACCATCACATTTAGACATTACCTTTTTTTGATGATCATATTGTGGTGCTCCGTAGGGGCAACGCATTTCACAATAACGACAACCAATACATACATCTTGATTTACTACAACTAACCCATCTTCTTGGCGTTTATGCATAGCACCAGTTGGGCAACCTTGTACACAGGTTGGTTCTTGACAATGATTACAAGAGATCGACAAATAATAGGTAAATGTATCATTTTGCCAACATCCATCTACTTGCGCCCATGTACCACCGCCATATTCATAAACACGGCGGAAATGAACACCAAGCGCATTATCTTTTTCATCTTTACAACTTACTTGGCAAGTTTTGCAACCAGTACATTTGGTAGAATTAATATAAAAACCATATTGCATTTAAACCATCTCCTTCCGATTAAGATGCCGACGGCATAGCTGCTATTGGTTTAATTTCAACCAAATTGGTATGCTGAGGATTAGATTTAGCAAGCACAGAGGGTCGTAAGGAGGTTAAACGATTAATGCAACCACCAATATCAATGCCAGCAGCATTAGTCTTGGCCCATAATCCTTGCGGAAGAGCGATAATTCCCGGTAGTATCCGTGGTGTCACTTTAGCTGGAATGTAAAGTCGACCGCGGTCATTATAAACTTCAACCAATTGACCATGCTTTATCTGTCTTTGTTCAGCGTCCATTGGATTAATCCAGAGACTACTAGCTACCGCTTCTCGCAGTTGCGGAAGATTACTATAACTTGAATGACAATGCCCTTTGATATGAAAACCGATTAATTGTAATGGATATTTCGCTTGTGTTTGCAGGTCTTCACTGCCCTCTATTGCCGGTAAATATGCCGGTATAGGATAAAGTTTATCATCGTCATCAAACTCCCATTCATTGGCAATTTTGGCTAATGCTTCTGAATAAATTTCGATTTTACCTGACGGCGTATTTAATGGATTTTTTATTGGATCATCGCGAAAAGCTTTTAATCCGATCTGTGCATCGCTATCAGCTAATTTACGATCAACAATCCCCATTCCATCTGTTTCGGCAAAAGTCGGTAAATTAGGATTGAGCTTACGCATTTTTTCATAACTATAAGCAATCCAATCATCTTGACTCCGACCTTCAGTAAATTTATCTTTAACTGCCATTTTTGCTGACAATTCTGTCAAAACCTCATAAGCAGGACGATTTTCCCAAAGTGGTTTTATTGCTCGTTGCAAACGAATAAAATAATGATAAGCACCTGATGCATATGAATTATTGATTAAATCATTACTCTCTACAGATGAAACATCCGGTAACAGTAGATCAGCATATTTTGCTGAAGCAGTCATATGGGTATCCCAAACTAAAATAAATTCACATTTCGATTCGTCTTGTAAAATTTGGTGAGTCCGATTGAGATCGGCGTGTTGATTACCAATAACATTGCTAGCATAGCTCCAGATAAATTTAATACCCACATCTAATTTATCTTTACCTTTTATATAAGAATTTTTCGCAGTCATGCTTAACGGTTCATCAATTGCCTTCGTCCATAAAAAGAAAGGAATACTGGTTTTAACCGGGTTAACCATATTCAAGCCAGGCACAGGATAAGTTACGCTACCACCCCAAGTACCAATGTTAGTCCCACGCTTACCAAACTGACCGGTGATAACCGGTAGGATCATAATCGCCCTTGTAGTATGCTCACCATTTTGCCAGCGCTGTGGCCCCCAACCTTGTGAAATCCATGCTGCTTTAGCATTAACAATATCTAATGCCAACTGCCGAATTTGTTTGACTGGAATGCCGGTTTTTTTAGCTGCCCATTCAGGCGTTTTTGCGGTTCTGTCGTGCCCTAGTCCCAAAATATAAGATTTGTAATCGCTAAAAGGCGGAGCACTATCAGGTAATGTATCAGCATTCCAACCCACACAATATTGGTTAAGCATCGCCTCATCAACACGATCTTCTTCAAGCAACGCATAAATGATTGCAGCGACTAACGCAGCGTCAGTACCAGGAATAATCGGCAGCCACTCAGCATTAAAACCCACCACACTTTCACTACGGCGTGGATCAATAATAATTACCCGTGCTTTACTTTGTGCTAATGCAGTATATAACTCAGCAACCTGTCCACCACCCGACATTCTAGTTTCAGCAACATTATGTCCAAACATCACAACTAGATCAGAATGTTTGATTTGGTCTAGCAACGACTCTTTAGCATTACCATATATAAAAGGTTGAATAGCAGTGATCTGTCCACTTGAATAATCACCATGATAATTCAGGTGACCACCGATACAACTTAAAAATCGCTTACAGGCATTACGACCTGAGATATTTGCCCCTGTCGTACCCGTACCATATTGGTAATAAATAGCTTCATTGCCATAGCGATTAATAGTATATTTGAGTTTTTCTGCTAATAGATCGATAGCTTCGTCCCACGAGATGCGTTTAAATTTGCCTTCACCTCGTTTACCGATTCGTAGCATTGGATATTTTAGCCGTTCCGGATCATAGGTACGCCAACGCACAGCTCGTCCACGCAGACAAGGACGGATTTGATGTTGACCAAAGACCGCATCATTAATCCCATCTTCAGCAGATATTTTAGTAATAATATCGTTTTTAACATGTACTTTTAACGGGCAACGACTACCACAGTTAACTAAACATGCACTATAAAAAATCTTTTCTTGATTCGTTGGATTAGGTACCGAGGTCTTGGCAAGATCTGCCTCTGGTGTGGCATAAGCAAAAGGCAATTGTAAATCATTGGTTAATGCGGCCACACTGCCGATTGCCAATGATTTTTGTAAAAAATCGCGCCGAGTTATCTGATTATCTGACTTGCTCATCCTATTCGCTTATTTATATTTGGCATGTCATTATCATAATACTATAGTTAAGATTATAAAACAGAAAAAAGACTAAAATCGAAATTAACTTAAAATAAATTAATGAAATAAGAATTATTATCAATAAAAAAATGGCTTTGTTTTTTATTATAAATTTAATTTCATGCATCTTAAGGAAAGATTGGTATAATAAGCCCATTTAATCGAATAAACAGAAAAGTTATGTCACAATCCACTTATAATGCAGTTGATATTGAGGTCTTAAAAGGGCTCGATCCTGTTCGTCATCGTCCTGGAATGTATACTGACACAGCTCGTCCCAATCATTTAGGGCAAGAGGTGATTGATAATAGTGTCGATGAGGCTATTGCTGGTCATGCTCGCCAAGTGAAAGTTACCCTTTATGAAGACAATTCACTTGAGGTTATTGATGATGGTCGAGGTATGCCTGTTGATATCCATCCTGAAGAAGGCGTACCGGCTATTGAACTATTACTTTGTCGCTTACATGCTGGTGGTAAGTTCTCCAACAAAAACTATCAATTTTCTGGCGGTTTACATGGGGTGGGTATCTCTGTTGTCAATGCCTTATCCAAACGCGTAGAAGTCACCGTAAACCGTGATGGACAAGTTTACCAAATCGCCTTTGAAAATGGTGATAAAGTAGAAGATTTACATGTAATTGGCACCTGTGGCCGACGAAATACTGGTACAAAAGTACGTTTTTGGCCGGATGAAAAATATTTTGATTCACCGCGCTTCTCAGTACCTCGCCTAACTCATTTGCTTAAAGCGAAAGCTGTACTTTGCCCGGGACTGGAAATCATTTTTAAAGACAAAATTAACAGTACTGAGCAACGCTGGTGTTATCAAGACGGTTTAAAAGATTATCTGATAGAGTCAGTTAGTGGTTACACACTATTACCGGAACAACCATTTACTGGTAGCCATACAGGTGAAACAGAAGCGGTTGAATGGGCATTACTTTGGTTACCAGAAGGTGGCGAACTGTTAACTGAAAGTTACGTTAACTTAATTCCAACGGTGCAAGGTGGAACTCATGTCAATGGTTTACGTCAAGGATTGCTTGATGCCATGCGTGAATTTTGTGAGTTTCGTAATTTATTACCGCGTGGTTTAAAATTAACCGCCGATGATATTTGGGAACGCTGTGCCTATGTGTTATCAGTAAAAATGCAAGAACCGCAATTTGCCGGTCAGACCAAAGAACGTTTATCATCAAGACAAAGTGCAGCTTTTGTTTCAGCTATTGTTAAAGATGCATTTAGCCTGTGGTTGAATCAAAATGTACAAATTGCCGAATTACTTGCTGAGATGGTAATTTCCAGTGCTCAAAAACGCTTAAGAGCATCCAAAAAAGTCATCCGTAAAAAATTAACCAGTGGTCCAGCTTTACCGGGTAAACTGGCTGACTGTGCATCACAAGATTTAAGTCGCACTGAACTATTTTTAGTCGAAGGTGATTCTGCTGGCGGTTCGGCTAAACAAGCCCGTGATCGTGAATATCAAGCAATTATGCCGTTGAAAGGTAAAATATTAAATACTTGGGAAGTCTCATCTGACGAAGTATTAGGATCGCAAGAAATTCATGATATTTCAGTAGCTATTGGTATTGATCCTGATAGTGATGATTTAAATCAATTACGCTACGGTAAAATCTGTATTTTAGCCGATGCTGACTCAGATGGATTACATATTGCCACGTTACTGTGCGCACTATTTGTTCGTCACTTTCGAGCCATGGTTGAACATGGACATATTTTTGTCGCCATGCCACCACTGTATCGTATCGATTTAGGCAAAGAAGTTCATTACGCCCTTGATGAAGAAGAAAAAGAAGGGATTTTAGATCAGCTTAAACGTAAAAAAGGTAAGCCAAATGTTCAACGTTTCAAAGGGTTGGGGGAAATGAATCCATTACAACTTCGCGAAACCACAATGGATCCTAACACCCGTAGATTAGTTCAGTTATCACTAGATAATGCCGAAGAAACAATGGCATTAATGGATATGTTACTGGCGAAAAAACGTGCCGAAGATCGCCGAGAATGGTTACAAGAAAAAGGTGACCAAGTTGAACTTGATGTCTAATATACAGAATAATTTAGAGGAACAATAATGAGTGAAATAACTCATGACGGAGTAGAAGTTCAGTCGCTACGAACATTTACCGAAAGCGCCTATTTAAACTACTCAATGTATGTCATTATGGATCGCGCATTGCCGTTTATTGGCGATGGCTTAAAACCAGTACAACGTCGCATTGTTTATGCAATGTCAGAATTAGGGCTAAATGCGCAAGCAAAATTTAAAAAATCAGCCCGTACTGTTGGTGACGTTTTAGGTAAATACCATCCTCATGGTGATAGTGCCTGTTATGAAGCAATGGTATTAATGGCGCAACCGTTTTCTTATCGATATCCATTAGTTGATGGGCAAGGAAACTGGGGGGCACCCGATGATCCAAAATCATTTGCTGCAATGCGTTATACCGAATCACGTCTATCAAAATATGCCGAATTATTGTTAGGTGAGTTAGGACAAGGCACTGTCGACTATACGCCAAATTTTGATGGTACATTACAAGAGCCAAAAATGTTGCCAGCTCGATTGCCGAATATCTTATTAAACGGTACTACCGGTATTGCGGTAGGTATGGCAACCGATATTCCACCACATAACATTCGTGAAGTGGCGAATGCAGCTATTATGTTAGCTGATAATCCAAAAGCAACACTTAGCGAAGTGATGGATCACATAAAAGGCCCTGACTTCCCAACAGAAGCTGAGATTATCACCTCTCCGGAAGATATCGCCAAAATTTATAAAACTGGCCGTGGCTCAATACGTATGCGAGCAGTTTGGAAAAAAGAAGATGGCGACATTGTTATTACTGATCTGCCACATCAAGTTTCTGGTGCTAAAATTTTAGAGCAAATTGCTAGCCAAATGCGCGCTAAAAAACTACCGTTAATTGAAGACTTACGTGACGAATCTGATCACGAAAATCCGACTCGTCTGGTTATTGTGCCACGTTCTAATCGTGTAGATCTAGAGCAAGTAATGAATCATCTATTTGCCACTACTGATCTAGAAAAAAGTTATCGTGTTAATATGAACATGATTGGACTAGATAATCGTCCATCTGTTAAAGGATTGGTTGAGATCCTAACTGAATGGTTAGAATATCGACGCATTACTGTAACCCGTCGCTTAAATTATCGCTTAGATAAAATACTAAAAAGACTACATATTTTAGATGGTTTATTAATTGCCTTTCTAAATATTGATGAAGTGATTGAAATCATTCGTCATGAAGATGATCCAAAAGCAGAATTAATTCAGAGATTTGCCTTAAGCGAAACACAAGCTGAAGCTATCTTAGAATTAAAACTCCGCCATTTAGCTAAACTAGAAGAAATTCGTATCAAAGGTGAACAAGCCGAACTGGCTAAAGAGCGAGATCAACTGCAAGCATTATTAGCTTCACCAAGAAAGTTAAGTAATTTAATCAAAAAAGAGCTACAAGCTGATGCTGAAAAATATGGTGATGAACGTCGTTCACCAATTGTCGAGCGCAGTGAAGCCAAAGCAATTACTGAACAAGAGTTAATCCCTTCTGAACCAGTTACAATTGTATTATCGGAAATGGGTTGGGTCAGAGCAGCTAAAGGCCATGATATCGATCCTGTCGGATTAAGTTATAAAGCAGGTGATAGTTTTAAAGCCGCAGCAAAAGGTAAAAGTAATCAACCAGTGGTATTTATCGACTCAACAGGTCGCAGTTACGCGATTGAGCCAAGTACATTACCATCAGCTAGAGGACAAGGTGAACCGCTTACCGGTAAACTGGCATTACCAGCTGGAGCAACCGTTGAACATGTATTGATGTCAGGCAATGAACAACAAAAATTCTTACTTGCATCGAGTGCTGGATACGGTTTTATTTGTCAATTTAATGATTTAATTGCACGCAACCGTAATGGTAAAGCAGTGATTAATTTATCTAAAGATGCAGATGCATTAGCACCAATAGAGATTTTATCAGAGGAAAGCTTGCTGTTATCAATTACTAAAGCTGGCAGAATGCTGATATTCCCAGTAAAAGATTTACCAGAATTATCTAAAGGTAAAGGCAATAAAATTATTTCACTCTCTGGTAGCGATGATAGCCTAGCTTATATGATGTTGATAACACCAGAAACATCTATAACTCTATATGTTGGTAAACGCAAACTTACACTTTATCCAGCTGATTTACAAAAATTTAGAGCGGAGCGTGCTCGTAAAGGTACATCATTACCACGTGGATTACAAAAAATAGATCGAATTGAGGTAAACGAATAGTATGTATTTGATCTGGTCCATTATTACCGGTTTAATACTGAGTTCAGTATTAAAATCTGGGTTGGGATTTATACTCGGATTATTTATTGGCCCAATGCTATATCAAGCATTTGGCAATAAATTGACTGAGAAAAGGACACAATCTAATCCAAACTTATACTTAACGGTTGTTTTTGAAGTATTAGGGCATTTAAGTAAAGCTAAAGGAGTGGTTACTCGCGATGATATTAATCTTGCTCGGCAAGTTATGGATCGACTCCAACTTGATGCGACAAGTCGTCAATTAGCCCAAGAATCATTCAATCGTGGTAAAGCAAGTGATTACCCACTTCGATCACGATTAAGTGAGTTATATCACCAATATCGTTATCGACGTAATGTCTTAAATATCTTTTGCGAACAATTAATTCAAGCTGCTTTAGTTGATGGTCATTTAGATGACAAAGAGTCGGAGATTCTTTTCATTGTTGCCGATGAGTTTCGTATTCCACGGCCACAAATGGCAATATATATTCAAATGATGATGGGAAGCTTTCATTTCCGTCAAGAATATCAGTACAATCAACAAAACAGTCAACATCAATATCAACAAAATCATAATTATAGTGGTTACCAAAGCAGTACTAGGCAATCAGATTTAGCAAATGCTTATAAAATATTAGGAATAAATTCATCTGCTGAAATTTCTGAAATTAAAAGAGCCTACCGTAAATTAATGAATGAACATCATCCAGACAAATTGGTATCCAAAGGCTTACCAAAAGAGATGTTAGAAGCAGCCAAAAAGCGAGCACAAGAAATTCAAGCTGCTTACGATCTTATAAAATCATCACGTGGCTTTAAATAGAGATTACTATATATGATGCATTGGCGCTCAATTATAAGAATTATCGGTTTATTAATATCACTATTGTCAGTATTTATGTTAATACCTGCACTAGTGGCGTTAATATATCGTGACGGCGCAGGTGCTATTTTTGTTCGTTCATTTTTTGCTGCATTAATTTTAGGTGTGTTATTGTGGTTTCCTAATCGTCATCAACGCCATGAATTAAGTACTCGAGAAGGCTTTTTCATCGTGGTATTATTTTGGGTCGTTTTAGGCACTATTGGCGCATTCCCGTTCCTATTTGATAATCATATCAATCTTAATTTAACCACAGCTTTTTTTGAGTCTTTTTCTGGATTAACAACCACTGGGGCCACCACTATTGTCAATTTGGATCATTTACCCAAAGCGCTACTTTTCTATCGTCAAATGCTGCAATGGTTAGGTGGTATGGGGATCATCGTACTTGCGGTCGCAATTTTACCACTATTAGGGGTCGGGGGTATGCAGCTCTATCGAGCTGAAATTCCTGGTCCACAAAAAGACAGTAAAATGCGACCACGTATTGCCGAAACAGCAAAAACCCTTTGGTCGATTTACATTTTACTCACTACTTTATGTGCAATAAGTTTGTGGTGTGCTGGAATGGATATCTTTGATGCTATTTCACATAGCTTTTCAACGATATCAATGGGTGGTTTTTCGACCCATGATAACAATTTAGCTTATTTTAATAGTGCAACAATTAACTATATTGTTACCTTGTTCCTCATTTTGTCAGGATGTAATTTTGCTCTACATTTTGCCGCATTAAATGGCATTTCACTCAAAGTATATTGGCACGATCAAGAGTTTAGAACGTTTATCTTTATCCTTCTTACTTTAATTGCTATCTGTGCCTTTGTTATCTACTTTTATCAACCACAACGAAACCTAAGTATTGATAAAATTGTATTACAAGTGGTATCGGTTTCTGCAACTGTCGGCTTTACCGTTGATGATATTAATACCTGGCCATCCTCATTACCAATTTTTCTATTATGTGCTTCGTTTATTGGTGGCTGTGCGGGTTCAACTGGCGGGGGATTAAAAGTTGTTCGGGTACTGCTACTATTTATGCAAGGTTCACGAGAGTTAAAACGACTTATTCACCCTAATGCAATTTATACCTTAAAACTCAATAATCGTGTAGTACCAGAACGTATCATTGAAGCGGTATGGGGATTCTTTTCTGCCTATGCATTAGTATTTTTAGTGAGTTTATTTATTATTATGGCAACAGGAATTGATGCAACTGACTCATTTTATATCGTTGCTTCATCGCTAAATAATTTAGGCGTTGGCCTTGGTAGTGTCAGTGATAATTTTGCTCATGTCAGTGATATGGTGAAATGGGTCATGGTCGTTGACATGTTATTTGGTCGACTAGAAATATTTACTTTATTAGTTTTATTCACGCCGACATTCTGGCGAAGTTAATTTTTACGCCTAATAAAGGCTTTTAATTAACAATTTTTGATAAAATAGTCAAAAATTTAAATATTTTATTGATTATTTTGCTAATTACAGACAGAATTACCAAGCAGCATGTGCTGTGATCATTAGAGGTAATCACCTGACATATGGAATGGATCATGGATCCTACAATCTGGATTGGTTTATCCACTCTAGTTGTACTTGAAATCGTCCTTGGCATTGATAACATTGTTTTTATTGCCATTCTTGCCGAGAAACTTCCGCCTCAACAACGAGATAAAGCACGCATTACAGGCCTTGCTTTTGCATTAATAACCCGAATATTGTTATTAATGTTTACTGGCTGGTTAGTTACTCTCACCACCCCACTATTTTCTATATCAGGTATTAATTTCAATGCTCGGCAATTAATTATGTTGCTTGGCGGAATATTTTTGCTGTTTAAAGCAACAATGGAACTCAATGAGCGTTTAGAAGGTGCATCACACGAAGATGGCAAACCGAAAAAAACCTCACATTTTTGGACTGTTGTTGCGCAAATCGTGGTACTTGATGCCGTATTCTCACTTGATTCAGTCATTACTGCAGTGGGAATGGTTGAGCATATACCCGTTATGATTATCGCAGTTTGTATCGCCATTGCGATTATGATGGTGGCAAGTAAACCATTAGCCTATTTTGTTAACTCCCATCCAACGATTGTTATTTTATGTTTAAGCTTTTTATTGATGATTGGCTTTAGTTTGGTTGCCGAAGGTTTCGGTTTTGTCATTCCAAAAGGCTATTTATATGCAGCTATCGGCTTCTCGATTATGATTGAATTCTTTAATCAACTAGCCATATTTAACCGTCGAAAAGCATTAAACAAAAAACCTCTACGTGAACGTACCGCCGAAGCTATTTTACATTTACTTAAAGGCGATGCTGAAGAAGATCCCGATAGCCATACCATTGATGTGGTATCTGATAATAATAAAAAAACCTCAGTATTTAATCATCAAGAATTAAACATGGTTGAACGAGTATTAGGTTTAGCTCAACGTTCAGTAAGCAGTATCATGACATCTCGATTAGATGTTGATATGGTCAATATCAATGATGATCGAGAAGTAATATTAAAAGAAATTTTTGACAATCCTCATTCACGTTTAGTAGTGACTGATAATGCTTCAATTGATGAACCATTAGGTATCATTCAAGTTAATGATCTGTTAAAAGATATTTTACAAAATAAACAACCCTTTGATATTAATTCATTAATCAAACAACCATTAATTTTTCCTGAAACAGTATCTTTACTTGTAGCGCTGGAACAATTCAAAAAAGCCAAAACTCACTTTGCTTTTGTGGTTGATGAATTTGGATCAATGCAAGGTGTGGTGTCAGTGACCGATGTTATTGAAACCATTGCCGGTGACTTTCCAACTGAAGAAGAAGAGATCGATGCTAAACATGACATCCAATGTTTAGATGATGATAGTTGGATTGCAAATGGCTATATCCCAGTAGAAGAATTAGTAAGATTTGTACCGATTCCGATTGATGATAAACGAGAATATCATACCCTTGCGGGATTATTGATGGAAAAAGCCCAACATCTACTCAATGTTGGTGAAACCATACAGATTGGTGACTATCTATTTGAAGTCGCCGAGATTGAAAGTCATCGGATTTTAAAAGTAAAAATTACTAAAAATAAATTAGATGTTTTGGTTAACTAATCTATTGATAATCAGCATGTTATCCAGTGTGCCATTAAATGGCTGAAAATTATGTTAACGCTAAGTTATAAGCATGATTGATCACGAATAAAATGCTATTTGTTATTTAGAATAACGCTTGACCAAAATAAATTACTGGCAATAATAGCGCAGTGTTTTTACGTTTTTTAAAGATATGAAGTAATCACTTTATATCTTTTTTATTTTTACCGTAAATTCACTTCGGTAAAAATAAAGATATAAAATTATATCAAAATGGATCACTATCAACCTAAATTGGGCTTTAATTTATGAATTCACTATTCGAAAAAATCTTTCAATTAAAAGAGAAAAAAACCACCCCTGGTACCGAGCTTATCGCCGGTTGCACCACTTTTTTAACCATGGTTTATATTATCTTTGTTAATCCTTCAATCTTATCTGCAACAGGAATGGATAAATCAGCAGTGTTTGTCCTAACTTGTGTTGTCACCGCTTTTGCGACAATTATGATGGGATTATTTGCCAATCTACCGATTGCTTTAGCACCTGCCATGGGGCTAAATGTCTTTTTTGCTTATGGAATATGCGGTGCAATGGGCTATTCTTGGCAAGTTGGGATGGGAGCGATATTTTGGGGCTCATTGGTCTTTTTTGCATTATCACTATTTAAAGTCCGCCATTGGTTAATCGAACATATTCCACAGTGTTTACGCGCCGGTATTAGTGCTGGTATTGGCTTATTTATTGCTTTTATGGGATTCCAAAATATGGGTATTGTGGTCGCATCGCCAGCTACATTACTAACCTTAGGCAATATTTTGTCACTTAAAGTCTTATTAGGTTCGCTTGGATTTTTTATTATCGTTATCCTTGCTACCCGCAATTTTCATGCTGCCGTGTTAGTTTCTATTCTTGTCGTGACCCTACTAGCGCTATGGCTTGATCCAAATATTAGTTATCAAGGAATTGCAGCAGTTCCACCGAGTGTTGGCAGCGTTGTTGGCCATGTTGACCTTGCTGGTTCACTGAATATTGGTATCCTCGGGGTAATCTTTTCAGTAATGATTGTTAGCTTGTTTGATTCATCGGGTACTATTTTAGCTTTAACCGATAAAGCAGGACTTTCTGACGAAAAAGGTCGTTTTCCTAAAATGCGTCAAGCTTTATTAATTGATAGTTTCAGTTCTTCACTTGGTGGGTTATTTGGTACTTCATCTGTATTAACTTATATTGAAAGTTCCGCAGGCATTTCAGTTGGTGGACGTACTGGCTTAACTGCAGTGGTGGTTGGCTTATTATTTTTAATGATGACTTTCTTATCACCTTTAGCACATTTAGTACCACCTTATGCCACATCAGGTGCACTAATTTTTGTTGGTATCTTAATGGTATCAAGTTTAATGAAAGTTAACTGGTCTGATTTAACTGATGCAACACCAGCATTTATTACCGCATTAATGATGCCATTTGCTTTTGCTATTACTGAAGGGGTCGCACTTGGCTTTATCTCTTATGTGATATTGAAAACATTTACTGGTAAATTTAAAGAATTAAATCTTTGTGTGATAGTTTTTGCACTACTGTTTGCTTTAAAATTCATCTTTATTGATCATCATTAATTTCATCAAACTATTTCTACCATTAACATGGTAGAAATAGCTTCTTCCCCCCATACAATTATTTCATCTGAAATTTCAAACAGACTACAACAATCATTTCACCTTCTTTTAGCCCTTTATAGAATTTGATCTGCGTCACAAAAAACAAAAAACATAAAATCGCTACAAAATTTAGTAATTGTTGTTGTTGTTAAAACTCATGCATATTGATTACCTGATTTAGCAACGTTTAGTTATCTAGAAAACTTAGTAACCAAAATATAGATTTTAAGTTAATTAATGGTATTTAGAGGTACATTATGAGTCAATATTATGAAAAAATAGAAAGAGTTAAATACGAAGGAACACAAACTAATAATCCTTTTGCGTTCAGGCATTACAATCCAGAGCAGATAATTTTGGGAAAAACAATGGCTGAACACTTACGCTTTTCTATCTGTTATTGGCACACTTTTTGTTGGGCTGGCACCGACATGTTTGGTGCAAATTCATTTAATTATCCGTGGCAAAAAGGGGCTGATCCACTAGCTAATGCCAAAGCAAAAGCAGATATTGCTTTTGAATTTTTTTATAAAATGAATGTTCCTTTTTATGCATTTCATGATGTCGATGTTGCCCCAGAAGGTAATTCAATTCAAGAATACATCTCTAATTTATCCATGATGACGGATATCTTGTTACAAAAACAACAAGAAACCGGTGTTAATTTATTATGGGGAACCGCTAACTGTTTCACAAATCCAAGATATGCCGCTGGTGCGGCAACCAATCCTGATCCAGAAGTTTTTGCCTGTGCGGCCACTCAAGTTGTCCATGCAATGAATGCTACTCATAAGTTAGGTGGTCAAAATTATGTATTATGGGGTGGTCGGGAAGGTTATGAAACGCTGTTAAATACTAACTTACGCCAAGAACGTGAACAACTTGGTAAATTTATGCAACTAGTTGTCGAAAACAAACACAAGATTGGTTTCAATGGCGCATTATTGATTGAACCAAAACCACAAGAGCCAACCAAACATCAATATGATTATGATGTTGCAACCATTTATGGCTTTTTAAAACAATTCGGCTTAGAAAAAGAAATCAAGGTCAATATTGAAGCAAATCATGCAACACTTGCCGGCCATTCATTTCAACATGAGGTAGCTTCAGCTATTGCCTTAGATATATTTGGTTCACTTGATGCTAATCGAGGTGATCCACAATTGGGATGGGATACAGATCAATTTCCGAATAGTGTCGAGGAAAACACCCTAGTTATGTATGAAATATTAAAAAGTGGCGGATTTACCACTGGTGGACTTAACTTTGATGCCAAAATAAGACGACAAAGCATTGATAAATATGATGTATTTCATGGCCATATTGGTGCTATCGATACGATGGCATTATCATTAAAATGTGCAGCGAAAATGATTGAAGATAAACTATTAAATCAAAAAGTGGCTGAGCGTTATGCCGATTGGGACAAAAATTTAGGTAAAGATATCTTACAAGGGAATATGTCGCTACAAGAAATTGCACAATATAGTCTTGCAAATAATCTGCAACCTAAAGCACGTAGCGGAGCACAAGAACAATTAGAAAATATTGTTAATAAATCTATTTTTGGCTAAAAAATCATTGTGTATTTACCTATCAGAACTATTATATTTATAGTTCTGATAGCTGCATAATGGAGGCAGATATGTATATTGGTATTGATTTAGGCACCTCTGGTGTCAAAGTAATTTTAATGGATGAAAAACAACGCATTGTGGCGTCAAATACAAAGTCACTCACCGTATCCCGTCCCCACCCATTATGGTCAGAACAAGATCCCCAGCAGTGGTGGCAAGCAACAGATTCAGCACTACAAGAACTTAGCCATCAACATGACTTAACACTAGTCAAAGCAATTGGCTTAAGTGGACAAATGCATGGAGCAGTACTATTAGATAGTTCATCTCAAGTATTAAGGCCAGCAATTTTATGGAATGATGGTCGTTGTGATATTGAATGTCATGAATTAGAACAATTAGTGCCAAATTCTAGAAAAATTACTGGCAATTTGATGATGGCAGGTTTTACTGCACCCAAAATAAAATGGGTGCAAAAACACGAGCCAGAAATATTTGCCAAAATAGATAAAGTACTTTTACCAAAGGATTATTTACGCTTTAAAATTACAGGCGAATATGCATCAGATATGTCTGATTCTGCTGGCACCATGTGGTTAGATGTTGAAAAACGAGATTGGAACGATCAATTATTAAATGCTTGCGGTTTAAATCGACGACATATGCCAACCTTATTTGAAGGCAATCAAATAACTGGTTATATTACTGATGATATTGCTAAACGTTGGAATATAAATTCAATTCCGGTTATTGCCGGTGGTGGCGATAATGCTGCCGGTGCTATCGGTGTTGGTCTTTATCAACCAGGACAAGCAATGCTTTCACTTGGTACTTCAGGGGTTTATTTCGCCGTTACTGATCGGTTTATCAGCCAGCCTGAACAGGCAATTCATAGCTTTTGCCATGCATTACCTAATCGCTGGCATCTTATGTCGGTTATGTTAAGTTGTGCTTCATGTCTTGATTGGGGATGCCAATTGTTAGACATTAAAGATGTTGCTACATTATTTAGCTTGATAGCAGAACAACCATCTGACGATAAACCACCAGTCTATTTTTTACCTTATCTATCAGGTGAAAGAACACCACATAATAACCCTGAAGCTAAAGGTGTATTTTTTGGCTTAACCTATCAACATAATAAAGTCGATTTAGCTAAAGCAATCTTGTTAGGTGTGAGTTATGGCCTAGCAGATGGTATAGATGTGGTAAAACAAACCGGCATTTCACCTGATAAAATTATTGTTATTGGTGGCGGAGCTAGAAGTAAATATTGGCGCCAATTAATTAGCGATATCTCTGGTTATACTATAGTTTATTGTGAGGGTGGCGAAGTTGGTCCCGCTTTAGGCGCCGCTAAACTGGCACAAATAGCCTGTAACCCAGATAGTGATTTAGGACAATGGTTAACACCATTATCAACCATTCAAACTCACCAGCCAGATAGGGAAAAACATGAATATTACCAACAACAGCGTGCTATGTTTAGAAACATTTATCAACAATTAAAACCGCTAATGTCTTGATATTAAAAAGCAGAAGATCTTTTATAACACTCTTCTGCTTTTTAGCGAGTTAATAAATCTATTTTTCAACTTTATGTTAAGTTGATTATAGTAAATTAAGATTGGTAAATTTACTTCTGAAATCCTTCGGAGTCATGCCATATAACTTTTTAAATAAAAAATAAAAATATTGCACTGATGGATAGCCACATTGCTCAGATATTGCTTGAATCGATAATGAGGATTCAATTAATAGATATTTGGCTCGATTAAACTTCTCTTCATGAATGACCGTGTGAATGGTTTTGCCTAATGATGTTTTAAAGCGAAGTTCTAAATTAGAACGAGATATTTGCAATTCCGAAGTTACTTGATCTACTTTAATACCTTTACAAGCATAATCACGGATATAATGAATAGCTTGTATAACATAAGGATCTTGTATTGAACGGTAATCGGTCGAACGACGTTCAATAACTTTTTTCGGTGAAATTAACCGTGGCGAGGTAGAGACCTTTCCTTTATTAAATATTTTTTGCAATAATTTAGCTGCTTCAAAACCCATCTCCTCGGTTCCTTGTTTTACAGTAGATAAGGAAACCATCGATAGATCATTGATTACTTCTTCATTATCTATACCAATTAAGCATAGCTCTTCAGGTATTTTTATTTCAACTCTATCACAAGCTTGTAAAATATGATGGGCTCTAGCATCATTTACGGCAATAATGCCGGTATTAACTGGCAGAGATAATAACCATTTAGAGAGTTTATCTAAACTATCTTGCCAATTATCAAGAGATGTAGTTGTTCCTTGATAAATAAACCCTTCATAACCCTTTTGACTTACAATTTGCGCAAAAAACTGTTCTCTTACTGCCGCCCAACGACAAGACCGATGTGGTGGTAGACCATAAAAGGCAAATTGATTAATGCCTTTAGAACATAAGTGATTAAAAGCACTCTCAATAATCGCAAAATTATCCGCAGCAACATAAGGAACTTTTGGATAACTTGAATTATCATGATGTGAACTACCTACGCCAATTATTGGAATATCAACATTAGTTAGTAGATCTTGAATATCTGGATCATCAAAATTAGCAATAATACCATCGCAATCAAAATGGAAAGCAGTATTGGTGTCATAACGCATGGTTTCGGAAATGTAGATATTCCAGTGAATATTATTCGCTTTTAGAAAATCACCTATTCCTTTAAGGATTTGTCGATCATAAATATTGTTTGCATTAAATAGCAAAACAACTTTGTAACTTTCAACCTGTGTATCTTTCATTGTCACATTTATATATTGGTATTAATTTATATCCCATCTATTAGGATAAACTAGTGCGATAAAAAGCACCAATAAAATAAAAAAAATGTATTTTTATTTCGCATTTATTCATGCATAAAAATTATTGATAAATAACATAAAGAACCTGTGCTAATACTTGACATTATAGCTATTGAGGTCTAGAATCTTGCGACCCAAAACTTATATAAATAGGCTTTGGGCTACAGTTATTAATTACGTATCTAAAAAGCAATTTTTAAATTTATTTTAATTAATCAGGAGCTTATTAATGGCAACAATTAATCAGCTGGTACGCAAACCAAGAGCACTAAAGGAAGCGAAAAGTAACGTTCCTGCACTTGAAGCATGCCCGCAAAAACGAGGTGTATGTACACGTGTTTACACCACTACACCTAAAAAACCAAACTCAGCATTACGTAAAGTATGCCGTGTACGTTTAACCAACGGTTTTGAAGTAACTTCTTACATCGGTGGTGAAGGTCATAACTTACAAGAACATAGCGTGATTTTAATCCGCGGTGGTCGTGTTAAAGATTTACCTGGTGTTCGTTATCACACTGTTCGTGGTGCATTAGACTGCGCAGGTGTTAAAGATCGCAAACAAAGCCGTTCTAAATACGGTGTGAAACGACCTAAAGCTTAATGGAACTCCGTTAAGTAAGGCCAAACTATATAAATTCCATATAACTCATTTGAGTTTTGGGTAAACCTGAAAATTTGTAACATATAAACGGAGTATTCCAATGCCACGTCGTCATGTTGTCGGTCAAAGAAAAATTTTACCTGATCCGAAATTCGGTTCAGATTTGCTGGCGAAATTTGTAAATATTTTAATGATAGATGGTAAAAAATCTGTCGCAGAATCAATCGTATATTCAGCTCTTGATAAATTAGCTGAGCGTAGTGGAAAAGACCACTTAGCAGCTTTCGAAGTTGCATTAGATAACGTAAGACCAACTGTAGAAGTTAAGTCTCGTCGCGTTGGTGGTTCTACATACCAAGTTCCTGTTGAAGTGCGTCCTGTTCGTCGTAACGCACTTGCAATGCGTTGGATTGTAGATGCTGCACGTAAACGTGGCGATAAATCAATGGCATTACGCCTAGCGAATGAACTTATGGATGCTTTTGAAAACAAAGGTACCGCTGTGAAAAAACGCGAAGATGTTCATCGTATGGCTGAAGCTAATAGAGCGTTTGCACACTATCGTTGGTAATTTAAGCGCTTATATAAGACGCTTGAAATTAGACTGATAATTAATATTTATTATCAGTCCCCAAAAAGATATTTTATAAGCAAACGATTCTAAATAGAGGATTAATATGGCTCGTACAACCCCTATAGCACGCTACCGTAATATCGGTATCAGTGCACACATTGACGCAGGTAAAACTACGACAACTGAACGTATTTTGTTTTACACTGGCGTAAGTCACAAAATTGGTGAGGTTCATGATGGCGCAGCTACCATGGACTGGATGGAACAAGAACAAGAACGTGGTATCACTATCACTTCTGCGGCAACTACTGCATTCTGGTCTGGTATGGGTCAGCAATTTGAACCACACCGAATCAATATCATCGACACCCCGGGACACGTTGACTTCACAATCGAAGTTGAACGTTCTATGCGTGTTTTAGATGGTGCGGTAATGGTTTACTGTGCGGTTGGTGGTGTTCAACCTCAATCAGAAACAGTATGGCGTCAAGCAAACAAATATAAAGTTCCACGTATCGCTTTCGTAAACAAAATGGACCGTATGGGTGCTAACTTCTTACGTGTTGTTGATCAAATCAAAACTCGTTTAGCAGCTGTACCAGTTCCATTAGTATTACCTATCGGCGCTGAAGAAGGCTTTACTGGTGTAGTTGATTTACTAAAACGTAAAGCAATTAACTGGAATGATGCTGATCAAGGTGTAAGCTTCACTTATGAAGATGTTCCTGCAGATATGGTTGAGCAAGTCGAAGAATGGCGTGCAAACTTAATGGAAGCAGCAGCTGAAGCAAATGAAGAGTTAATGGAAAAATACCTTGGTGGTGAAGAGTTAACTGAAGAAGAAGTTAAATTAGCATTACGTGAACGTGTACTTGCTAACGAAATCATCTTAGTAACTTGTGGTAGTGCCTTTAAAAACAAAGGTGTTCAATTCATGCTTGATGCGGTAATTGAATATTTACCAGCACCTACAGATGTTCCAGCAATCAAAGGTGAATTACCAAATGGTGAAGCAGCAGAGCGTCATTCAAGTGATGATGAACCATTCTCATCATTAGCATTTAAAATCGCAACTGACCCATTTGTTGGTAACTTAACATTCTTCCGTGTTTACTCTGGTGTAGTAAATTCTGGTGATACCGTTCTTAACTCTGTTAAAGATAAAAAAGAACGTTTTGGTCGTATCGTTCAGATGCACGCTAACAAACGTGAAGAAATTAAAGAAGTTCGCGCAGGTGACATTGCAGCAGCTATCGGTCTTAAAGAGGTAACAACTGGTGATACATTATGTGCTGAGAGCGCACCAATCATTCTAGAAAGAATGGAGTTCCCTGAGCCGGTAATTTCTGTTGCTGTTGAACCAAAAACTAAAGCTGACCAAGAAAAAATGGGGCTTGCTTTAGGTCGACTAGCACAAGAAGATCCTTCATTCCGTGTTCACACCGATGAAGAATCAGGTCAAACAATTATTTCTGGTATGGGTGAACTTCACTTAGAAATCATCGTTGACCGTATGAAACGTGAATTTAAAGTGGAAGCAAATGTTGGTAAACCACAAGTTGCTTACCGTGAAACCATTCGTAATGAAGTTGAACAAGAAGGTAAATTTGTTCGTCAGTCTGGTGGTCGTGGTCAATATGGTCATGTATGGTTAAGAATTAAACCATTAGAAGCAGGTGGCGAAGGCTACAAATTCAACAATGAAATTGTTGGTGGTGTGGTTCCTAAAGAATACATCCCAGCAGTTGATAAAGGTTGTCAGGAACAAATGAAAAACGGTGTTCTTGCTGGCTACCCAATTGTTGATGTTGAAGTCACTATCTATGATGGTTCTTACCATGATGTCGACTCATCAGAAATGGCATTTAAAATTGCCGGTTCAATGGCATTTAAAGATGGCTTCATGAAAGCTAAACCTGTGCTTTTAGAACCTATCATGAAAGTAGAAGTTGAAACCCCTGAAGATTATATGGGTGACGTTATCGGTGACTTAAACCGTCGTCGTGGTATGATCGAAGGAATGGAAGATACTGCAACTGGTAAAACAGTTAAAGCACAAGTTCCACTTTCAGAAATGTTTGGTTATGCTACAGACCTTCGTTCACAAACCCAAGGTCGTGCTTCTTACTCAATGGAGTTCTTGAAGTACAATGAAGCGCCAACCAATATTGCAACTGCAATTATTGAAGCTCGTAAAGCGAAATAATTATTTATATAAATAAGTAACACTTCCCTATTGTTAGGGAAGTGATTTAATAAAGGAACATTAAGATGTCTAAAGAAAAATTTGAACGTACAAAACCCCACGTTAACGTTGGTACAATCGGCCACGTTGACCATGGTAAAACAACTTTAACTGCAGCGATCACATCAGTATTATCTAAAAAATACGGTGGTCAAGCTCGTGCATTCGATCAAATCGATAACGCACCAGAAGAAAAAGCTCGTGGTATCACCATCAATACTTCACACGTTGAATACGATACACCAACTCGTCACTACGCACACGTAGACTGCCCAGGCCATGCTGACTATGTTAAAAACATGATCACTGGTGCGGCACAAATGGACGGTGCTATCTTAGTAGTAGCAGCAACTGATGGTCCAATGCCACAAACTCGTGAGCACATTCTTTTAGGTCGTCAAGTAGGTGTACCTTACATCATCGTATTCTTAAACAAATGTGATATGGTTGATGATGAAGAGTTATTAGAATTAGTTGAAATGGAAGTACGTGAACTTCTATCTCAATACGATTTCCCAGGTGACGATACACCAGTAATTCGTGGTTCAGCGCTTAAAGCGTTAGAAGGCGATGCAGCATGGGAAGACAAAATTGTAGAATTAGCAGAAGCATTAGACAGCTACATTCCAGAACCAGAGCGTGACATTGATAAGCCATTCTTATTACCAATCGAAGACGTATTCTCAATCTCAGGCCGTGGTACAGTAGTAACAGGTCGTGTAGAGCGCGGTGTAATCAAAGTTGGTGAAGAAGTTGAAATCGTTGGTATCAAACCAACAACTAAAACAACTTGTACTGGTGTAGAAATGTTCCGTAAATTACTAGACGAAGGTCGTGCTGGTGAGAACGTAGGTGTATTATTACGTGGTACAAAACGTGAAGAAATCGAACGTGGTCAAGTATTAGCAAAACCAGGTTCAATTACTCCACATACTGATTTTGAATCAGAAGTGTATATTCTAAGTAAAGATGAAGGTGGTCGTCATACTCCATTCTTCAAAGGTTATCGTCCACAGTTCTACTTCCGTACAACTGACGTAACTGGTACTATCGAATTACCAGAAGGCGTAGAAATGGTAATGCCAGGTGATAACATCAAAATGACAGTATCATTAATTCACCCAATCGCAATGGCAGACGGTTTACGTTTCGCTATCCGTGAAGGTGGTCGTACTGTTGGTGCTGGTGTTGTTGCTAAAGTTATCAAATAATTTAAGCGTAACTAAAGAGCATGTTAAATGCTCTTATCAGTTCCAAAAAGGTGCACTCTGTGCACCTTTTTTATTGTCCTCAATATTTAACTAAACGAATTAAACAGGTTAATTAACCTATTTAGACCTAGGTATCAAGCTAAAGGCGATATCAGTGAAGATGCAGCTATATATAGCTGCTAAAGGCATTACCAAAACTAAGAAAAAGCAACTAAGAAAAATAATTTATACTATTATTCTTGATTGACAAAAGCCTGAGATAATCTATTCCTTAAACTTTTATTGTTTATTTTTTGTTATATTTGACAAATGTCATAGTGTTTCTTGTTTTTTGTGTAAATAATAATCATTATCATTAAATCGAATGAGAAGTAAGATGTTATGTGCAGAAAAAATAAAGTTATTCAAATAAGTATATTAACCCTATTCTATTCGCCCATGATGTTTAGCGGTTATACATTCGCCGAGACCAGTCATGATACAATTATAGTTACCCCTAATGATAATAACGATGACAAAAAAAATTCATTGTCTCCGACTTTTCAGCAGGAACAAGTTAAACAGAAACAAACTGCTGGGGCAACTAACTTAATCATTCCAGAACAGGAAAATAGATTATCCACACTACAAGATGCGCTTGATTATCAACCTGGAATTATTATTCAAAACTTTTTTGGCGGTACAGATCAACCAAGATTAAACATTCGTGGTTCCGGAGTGCAAAGTGCCCCGCTATCACGAGGTGTCTTACTATTACAAGATGGGCTACCTATCACGGATGCTGATGGTGATTTCCATATTAGTACCTTAGATATGCGTGAAGCTCGGTTAATTTCAGTTTACCGTGGAGCCAATAATACCCATCCTCAAGCTAATAGTTTAGGGGGAGAATTGAATTTCATCTCATACACAGGAAAAGATGAACTTGGTAGTGCTCGTTATGAATATGGAGCATTTGGTCGAGAAGCCGCGCAAATCGCATTAGGTCATAGCGGTTATGATATGGATGGTCGCATTAGCCTATCTTATGACCATTTTGATGGTTATCGAGATCATTCAACCTCGCAACGGAAAACAGTTCGATCTAACTTTGGTTATAGTAATGAAAACTTTGAAAATAGAACATGGTTAAGTTGGACAGATTTACGTTTTGATATTCCAGGACCTTTATCGCAACGTAAAAGCAAAAGTGATCCAACGAGTATTTTTAAAGTTGTGCAAATGCGAGATCCGCATCGTAATGTTCAACAGGGGCGTATTGCTAACCGCGCAAATTGGACCCTAGATAACCAAGCCATTGAGCTAGGATTATGGTATCAGCGTACCCATGATAATTTTGTTACGCCAACCGATTATGTTTTAAGTGATAGTAACACTATTGGTAGTCAATTAACTTATAATATGACCTTTGATAATTTTAGCTATCGATCAGCTCTAGCATGGGATAAAACCAATCTTGATCGTCAATTATTGATGAATCGACGTCATACCAAAATGAATAAACGTTCACTGGGAAAATATGATGCTACCGCAGAAAACGTATATGGATCCATTGGTTCCTCATGGCAAATCAACAATGAATGGCAACTCAATTTAGATACTAAAATTACGCATGCCAAACGAGAGGTTGATGCGCGGCACAATAAAAACGCCCTTGATCAAGCATGGACATTTTGGTCACCTAAATTAGGGGTAATTTGGAATCAAACAAATGATACGCGATTTTATGCCAATTTAAGCACCAGTAACGAACCCGCATCCTTTCGTGAAATTATTACTAGCGATGGCATGAAAGCCAAAATTAACAAATTAAATCGTCAAAAAGGCATTACTGCCGAAATTGGTGGTAATGGAAAGATAACCCAAGAACTAAACTGGGATATTGCTTTATATCGAAGCATCATTAAAGATGAATATATTACCACTTACGACTCAAGTGGAACGGCAATAGGAGTATTTAATTATGGCGCCAAAACACGTCATCAAGGGATAGAAGCAGGCCTAAAAGGACTAATACCTTCAGTTTTTATTTCTGGCGATATTGAATATCGTCTAGCTTGGACGTATAACGATTTTCGTTTTATGGGTGGCGAATATAATCGTAATTATATTGCCGGCATCCCAAGAAATACGATTACTGCAGAAATTTTATATAAATATGATAACTGGACACTTGGCCCAAATATTCACTGGTCCCCAACTAATACGCCGGTTGATCATGCCAATAATATGAATGTTCAATACCGAGATAAATATGTAGCTTTAGGCTTTAAAATTAATTATCAAAATCCTAATGGTTGGTCGGCTTATTTAACTACAGATAACCTAACCAACAAACATTATGCTACCGCCTCGGTTGCTAATGATGTAGTAAAATCAAAACAAGAAAATACTTTATTCCCAGCTATGGGATTCAATCTCAATAGTGGGCTTGTTTATCACTTCTAAAAAAGTGTATCTGACAGTAATGCTGTCAGATACAGCTACTTAAAATGAACGTTGTGAAGGAAGCGTAAGCTGGTGAAGATAGGTTCTCTTTAAAATTGTTACCTGATTCAATTTAATTTCAATTATTTTTTGTTTACGCCAACTAGAAATTAGTCGGCTTAACGTTTCATAACGGATACCGAGCTTAGTTGCCAATTGACTGCGTGATATTGGTAACACAAAACTTGTATCTTGTTTCGAAGATAACGATAAAATATAAGCAGCTAAACGCTGTTCTGCCGAGCTTGAGGTTAACCAATCGATATTATTGATTTGTTCGTATAGTTTTATGCTAAATTGAACTAACAAACGTTGCATAACAATAGGATTATTCATACAAACTTGTAATACGCTATTTTTTTCAAGTAATAATAATGAGCAATTAGTTTTTGCTCGAATTGTCATGGGAAAGCGATTATGAGGCATAAACACTGCAGCAATGGCAACTAATTCATAAGGCGAAAAAATCCCAAAAACTTTTTCTTCACCTAAATAAGTATTTCTAAATACCTCAACTTTACCAGCAAGAACCAAAGAACAACCAGAAAAAGGCATACCTTCATAACTAATTAGCTCACCGGTACTAAATTCCATATAACTAGCATTTTCAAGGATTGGTATTAATGCATCAGTGGTTAACCCATCAAACATTTTTACATTATTTAACCAAGTTAAAATCTCATCTTGAGTTGGTATATTTTTGACAAATGTCATAGGGATTGCCTAATAATAACTTTAGAATGACTTCAATATAATTGATAATAATTCTTATTACAATAAATAAAGCCTTATTATTAATTATCAATAACCATATGAAATATAATGCTTTTTAACAATAATAATTTAACCACTTATAACCTATATCATAAGCATTGACCAAAATAACAATTATATTTTGTTTTGCACTTACTGAAAAACAGGAGCATCTTATGCCAAATAATACTATTCCTCCAGCACAAGAACTAAATTTAGCTTCATTAATTAAACAAACGGAGCAAGGTATTGCTAGTCGAGTATTAGCTAAAACATCTGGTGGTAACTTAACCTTATTTGCTTTTGATAAAGGACAAGGGCTCTCTGAACATAGTGCACCATTTGATGCGATCGTTATGGTCATAGAAGGGCAATTAAATTTAATTATTGATGGCAAACCAGTTAAAGCTGAACCAGGAACGATAGTAAAAATGCCAGCTAATATCCCTCATGCTGTTGAAGCACCAATACCAGCAAAAATGCTATTAATTATGTTGAGAGAAATCACATTAAAGACTAATTAAACTAAGGATAGACAATGGAACAAATTAAAAAAGAAGCTGGCCATAAATTTCTTGCTCGTTTAGGGAAAACAAGGTTACGCCCAGGGGGAAAGAAAGCTACGGAATGGTTATTTAAACAAGCAGAATTTACGCCACAAAGCCAAGTGTTAGAGATCGCATGCAATATGGGTACGACCTCTATCGAAATAGCTAAGCGATTTAAATGCCATATTATTGGTATCGACATGGATAAAATGGCATTAGAGAAAGCCAAACAAAATGTTATAAAAAATAATGTTAGTCAGTTAGTCGATATACAACAAGCCGACGCTTCCAAATTACCTTTCCCTGATAACAGCTTTGATATTGTAATTAATGAAGCGATGTTAACCATGTATGCAGACAAAGCGAAAGCTCGCTTACTCAGCGAGTATTTTCGAGTATTAAAACCAGGTGGAAAATTATTAACGCATGACATTATGTTAGTAAATCCAGAAAACTCTCAAGACGTCACGGCACAAATTCATAATGCGATCAATGTTAATGCACAGCCTATGAGTCATGATGAATGGATTAATCTTTTTTCAACTATAGGATTTATCAATATAAAATCAGAACATGCCGCTATGACGTTAATGTCACCACGAGGTATGATTACCGATGAAGGATTTTTTGGTGCAATCAAAATTGTTGGTAATGCATTACATAAACAAAATCGACCACAATTTATCAAAATGTTTAAAACATTTAGAAAAAATAAAAAATACCTTAATTACATTGCTATCTGTAGTGTCAAACCGAAATAATAAAAAACTATTAGGTATAGCTGAATATCATGACTAAATAGTCTTTTTTTGCTATAGTGGACATCATTTTATTTAATTTGGATTAATGAAAAACTATGGAATCTATACCTAATTGCCCGGCTTGCCAATCTGAACACACTTACCACGATGGTACTTTTTATGTTTGTCCGGAATGTGCACTCGAATGGGATCCAAATCAAGAAACTTCGACAACCGATGAATTACAAGTTAAAGATAGCAATGGTAATTTGTTAGTTGATGGCGATGATATTATTTTGATTAAAGATTTAAAATTAAAAGGCTCATCAACCGTCCTCAAAAAAGGGGCTAAAGCTAAAGGCATTCGTCTAGTAGACGGTGACCACGAAATTGATTGTAAAATCGATGGCATGAAAGTAATGCTTAAAGCTTGTTTTGTTAAAAAGGCTTAATGATTTAAAGCAACATGCAACTTTTTTAATATAAGCTAATAAATTGACTTTGTTAGCTTATATCGTTATTTTTCCAGACCAAATCCACAACCTTTAATAAAAAACTAATATTTCATCACCTATAAAAATAAATACTTCTGGTAATCTTAATTTAAATGTGGTATAAAACGCGCGCTATATTTCAGATTATTTTTATTGAAAATAATAATGAAACATCAGCATAAAATTTAATAATTAATTAACGTTATAACACACACATATCATTACTCTTTGCCGGGGTGCCTTTTACTTAAAGTAATAAGGTCGGATAAAGCGGATATGTGGAGGCATAACCCCAACGTAAAAATGAGGAAATCATGACTACAGTATCAATGCGCGATATGTTACAAGCAGGTGTACACTTTGGACACCAAACTCGTTATTGGAACCCAAAAATGAAACCATTTATTTTTGGTGCTCGTAACAAAGTTCACATCATCAATCTTGAAAAAACAGTACCAATGTTCAATGAAGCATTAGCTGAATTAAACAAAGTTGCTGCGCGTAAAGGTAAAATTCTATTTGTTGGTACAAAACGTGCTGCAAGTGAAGCAATTAAACAAGCAGCAGAAAGCTGTGGACAATACTACGTTAATCACCGTTGGTTAGGTGGTATGTTGACTAACTGGAAAACAGTACGTCAATCAATCAAACGTTTAAAAGATTTAGAAACACAAGCTAATGATGGTACATTTGATAAATTAACCAAGAAAGAAGCACTTATGCGTGCTCGTGAAATGGCTAAATTAGAAAATAGCTTGGGTGGAATTAAAAATATGGGTGGCTTACCCGATGTGATTTTTGTTATTGGTGCAGACCATGAACATATCGCAATCAAAGAAGCTAACAATTTAGGTATTCCAGTCATTGCTGTTGTTGATACTAACTCAGATCCAGATGGTATTGATTACATTGTTCCTGGTAATGATGACGCAATCCGTGCAATTCAATTATATGCAAACGCAGTTGCTGAAGCAGTACGTTCAGGTCGTGAACAAAACCAATCTCCAGTATCTGAAGAAAGCTTTGTTGAAGAAGCTCCAGCAGCAGAATAATAAACTCAAATATTTTCAGGGTCGATAATATCGTCGACCCATTCTAATGAAAATCATCATAATGGTTAAATAGAGGATTTTAAAATGGCTGAAGTTACCGCTTCTATGGTAAAAGAACTGCGCGAAAGAACTGGCGCAGGTATGATGGAATGTAAAAAAGCATTAGTTGAAGCAAATGGTGATATCGATCTTGCTATCGACAACATGCGTAAATCAGGTCAAGCCAAAGCAGCTAAAAAAGCAGGTCGTGTAGCAGCTGAAGGTGTAATTATTTCTAAAATTTCAGCAGATAAAAAAGTTGGTGTTATTTTAGAAATTAACTGTGAAACTGACTTTGTTGCTAAAGATGCTGGTTTCTTAGAATTCAGTGATAAAGTAGCAACAGCTGCTTTAAATGATAAAATCACTGATATTGCAGCTTTACAAGCAAAATTTGAAGAAGAACGTACTGCATTAGTTGCTAAAATTGGTGAAAACATCGGCATCCGTCGTGTTCAACAAATTACTGGCGATGTAGTTGGTAGTTATCAACACGGTGCACGTATTGGTGTTTTAGTTGCAGCTAACAGTGGTTGTGATGAAGAATTAGTTAAACACATTGCAATGCACATTGCAGCAAGCAAACCAGAATATGTTGACCCTAGCGATGTACCTGCAGATGTGGTTGAGCATGAACGTAATATTCAAATTGATATTGCAATGCAATCTGGTAAACCTCGTGAAATCGCAGAAAAAATGGTTGAAGGCCGTATGCGTAAATTCACTGGTGAAGTATCACTTACTGGTCAACCATTTGTAATGGATCCAAGCAAAACAGTTGGTGATTTACTTACTGAGAAAAAAGCGACTGTTGCATCATTTATCCGCTTTGAAGTGGGTGAAGGTATCGAAAAAGTCGAAGTTGATTTTGCAGCAGAAGTGGCTGCGATGTCGAAACAATCTTAATTGTTTTATCAAAACCGCCTTCATGGCGGTTTTGTTTATCCACAAAATATTTTAAAATGATTGCCGGCTAGTTATGCTAGCTTTTTAAGTAATTAAATAACGAAATAGTGAGACTTCATATGGTAACCCCTTTCTATAAACGTATCCTTCTCAAACTTAGTGGTGAAGCGCTGCAAGGTGATGAAGGTTTTGGTATTGATCCAACCGTTCTTGATCGTATGGCTCAAGAAATTAAAGAACTTATCGACATGGGAGTTCAGGTTGCTGTTGTTATTGGGGGTGGTAATCTATTTCGTGGTGCAGGACTTGCTAAAGCAGGCATGAACCGTGTTGTTGGTGACCATATGGGTATGCTTGCCACAGTAATGAACGGTCTTGCTATGCGTGATGCATTGCACCGAATTGAAGTTAATGCCCGTTTGATGTCGGCAATTCCATTAAACGGCGTTTGTGATGATTATCGCTGGACTGAAGCAATCAGCTTGCTTAAACATGGTAAAGTCGTTATCCTTTCGGCTGGAACCGGTAACCCATTTTTCACAACTGACTCAGCAGCCTGTTTAAGAGGTATTGAAATTGAAGCTGATGTGGTTTTAAAAGCAACCAAAGTTGATGGTGTTTATTCAGCCGATCCGGTAAAAGATCCTAATGCAACACTTTATAAAACACTTAATTACGAGAAAGTGTTAGATGATGAATTAAAAGTGATGGATTTAGCCGCATTTACATTGGCTCGTGATCATAATCTACCAATTTGTGTGTTTAATATGAATAAACCGGGGGCATTACGTCGCGTCATTCTAGGCGAATCAGAAGGAACATTAATCAATAATCAGGCTACAGTTAGCTGCTAGTCTTATTTATTTAAAAAGGTTTTTATTATTATGCTAAATGAGATTCAAAAAGAAGCGCAAGAGCGCATGGAAAAAAGTATTGATGCGTTTCAGAATCATATTTCTAAAATTAGAACTGGTCGTGCATCGCCAAGTTTATTAGATGGCATTATGGTTGAGTATTATGGTAGCCCAACACCACTTCGTCAATTAGCCAATATCGTTGCTGAAGATGCAAGAACCCTTGCAATTACCGTGTTTGATAAATCATTAACACCATTAATTGAAAAAGCAATTTTAACTTCAGATTTAGGATTAAATCCGGCATCAGCGGGTACCGTTATTCGAGTTCCTCTGCCACCGCTTACTGAAGAGCGCCGTCGTGATTTAACTAAAATTGTTCGTGGTGAGGCAGAGCAAGGCCGTGTATCGATCCGTAATATCCGTCGTGATGCCAATGATCAAATCAAAGCATTATTGAAAGATAAAGAAATTTCTGAAGATGATGAACGTAAATCACAAGATTTAATTCAAAAAGCAACCGATGCTGCTATTAAAAAATTAGATGCAGTACTTGCTGAGAAAGAGAAAGAATTAATGGACTTCTAATCTATTTCAAAAATTCATAAATACCATTTTGACGCCCAATTTAATAAAATTGGGCGTTTTTATTTATTTCTTTAACATATTAATAGCAGTTGTTATATTTCAAATTCTCACAAATTAGCGATATAATGTTATTAAAGTAACATTATTTGGTTATATTTGTTATTTTTATAACATTACTATTTACAGATTAACAAAATTAACTAGATTTAACATTAATAAAAAATTTAAGGAAACCCTTATGGATTATGCAAAGTATATTGATCATACTTTATTAGCGATGAATGCGACTGAAGATCAGATTCGAAAACTCTGTGATGAAGCAAAAGAATATCATTTTTATTCTGTGTGCGTTAATTCTGGCTATGTACCTTTAGTGGCAGAGTTATTAAAAGGTAGTGATGTAAAAGTATGTTCAGTAGTCGGTTTTCCACTTGGTGCTATGCTTACGTCAGCTAAAGCTTATGAAACAGAAATGGCTGTTAAAGCTGGTGCAGAAGAAATTGACATGGTAATCAATGTCGGTTGGCTAAAAAGCAATAATTGGAATGCAGTTAAAAATGATATCGAAGCGGTATTCAAAGCCTGCGGTTCAGTACCATTAAAAGTTATCTTAGAAACTTGCTTATTAACCAAAGAAGAAATTGTTAAAGTTTGTACAATTTGTAAAGATATTGGCGTTGCTTTTGTCAAAACATCTACTGGCTTTAGTACTTCTGGCGCAACAGTTGAAGATGTTAAATTAATGCGTGAAACAGTCGGTGAAAATATGGGCGTAAAAGCGTCTGGTGGTATTCGTGATCGTATGACTGCCGAAAAAATGGTTCAAGCTGGTGCAAATCGTTTAGGCGCAAGTGCTGGTATTGCAATCGTTTCAGGTAACAGTACATCATCTAGCAATTACTAATCAATCATAACAATAAGTTACATATATATTATGTAGCTTTTTGTTATTTAGGAAAAACAATGGAAACTCAACCACAAAAAAGAATAAATGAACTCCTTGAAATCCTAAAAAACACTGACAAGATCCACCTAAAAGCAGCGGCAAAAAAATTAGCAGTGTCAGAAATGACTATCAGGCGTGATCTTAACAATTGCCCCTCCTCATTAATTGTCTTAGGTGGCTATATTGTCAATGAAGACCGTCATTCAATCGCAAAATATTTCGTTTCAGATCAGCAGGATAAGCAAGTTGAAGAAAAAGCTTATATTGCAAAACTTGTTAGTCAATTTATCAATGAAAACGATACAATATTTTTTGATTGTGGCACCACCATGCCTTTTATCATTAATGCAATAGATAATGATATTGCATTTACTGCTATCTGTTATTCATTAAATAGTTTATTGGCACTACAACATAAACCTAAATGTAAGATCATTTTATGCGGTGGTCAATTCCAACCAAATAATTCTATCTTTACAAGTTTACATCAATCCAACCAGTTAGATTCTATCTGTCCGAATAAAGCCTTTATTTCAGCAGCAGGTATTGATTTGCAACAAGGGGTAACTTGTTATCATTTTGAAGAATTAGATATGAAGCAACAAGCAATGAAAAAATCAGCGCAAAAAATATTGATTGCCGATCATACTAAATTTAATCAAATAAAGCCGGCATTTATTAGTGAATTGACTTTGTTCGATCAGATAATTACTGATAAACTGCCCGATGAGAGATTTGTCTCTTTTTTTAATGAAAACAACATAAGTTTAATTTACTAATATGAAAAATATCACAATTTTAGGCTCAACTGGTTCAATAGGTTGCAGCACTTTGGCCGTTATTCGACAAAATCCAGATTTATTTAAAGCATTTGCTTTAACTGGTGGGCAGAATGTTGGCAAAATGACTGAACAATGTTTGGAATTTAGGCCAAATTATGTCGCAATGGCTGATGAAGAAGCAGCACAGCAACTTAGAAAAAATCTCGTAGACCTAAAATTAAATATTGAAGTATTTCATGGTCAACAAGCTATATGCGATTTAGCAGAGCTTACTGAAGTAGATATGGTAATGGCAGCTATAGTCGGGGCTGCAGGATTAAAACCTACTCTTGCCGCCATTAAAAAAGGCAAACGGATTTTGTTAGCGAATAAAGAATCTTTGGTAACTTGTGGCCATTTATTTATGCAGGCAGTTAAACAATATGGAGCACAGTTATTACCAGTTGATAGTGAGCACAATGCAATCTTTCAGAGCCTCCCATCAGAAGTTCAACAAAATTTAGGATTTGCTAATTTAGCCGATTATGGTATCACCAAAATTGTCCTAACCGGTTCAGGAGGACCATTTCGAGATTTACCGTTAAATCAATTAACCACAGTTACGCCTGAACAAGCGGTTGCTCATCCTAATTGGTCAATGGGTAAGAAAATCTCTGTCGATTCTGCTACCATGATGAATAAAGGACTAGAATATATTGAAGCTCGTTGGCTGTTTAATGCCAGTGAAGAAGAGATGGAAATTATCATTCATCCACAATCAATAATACATTCAATGGTTCGTTACCAAGATGGTAGCGTAATTGCCGAGCTCGGAATGCCTGATATGTGTACACCAATTGCTTATGCAATGTCTTATCCTGATAGAATTGCATCAAGCGTGCCGGCATTAGATTTTACGCAAATTTCATCACTGACTTTTTCTCAACCCGATTTTAACCGTTATCCTTGTTTAAAGTTAGCTATTGAGGCATTCAATCAAGGACAAGCAGCAACAACGGCACTCAATGCGGCTAATGAAATGGCGGTAGCGGCATTTTTACAAAATAAAATCGGCTTTATGGATATTGCTAAACAGGTAGCAACAGTTTTAGAAACACTTGATTTTCCTGAACCAACCACGATTGAAGACGTATTTGCTATCGATCTGTGGGCAAGACAAACCTGCGCAAACTTATAGCAATCGGCCAAAAAGTTAAGAGCATTCCCCTGCTAACTTTTTATGAACTCGGCAGGGACACCCCATAGCAATAACATTGCTAGGTATATCACGATCAACAATGCTTCCGGCAGCAACAACACTATTATCACCAATTGTTACACCAGGTAATACAATAACATTACCGCCAATCCAAACATTATTACCAACCGTAATCGGTTTAGCAAACTCCAATCCACTACTCCTTGTTTGGCTATCAAGTGGATGACCTGAAGTATAAAAACCGCAATTAGGCGCGACAAGCACATTATCACCAAATGTTACTTTAGCTGCGTCTAATATAATACAATTAAAATTAGCAAAAAAATCCTCACCGATTTCAATATTATAGCCGTAATCACACTGAAAACCTGGCATTATGGTAAATTTCCGTTTCGTTTTTCCTAATAATGTCTTGAATAATTGTTGCCGTTTATCAATAGCACTTGGCGATAATTGATTTAACTGAAAACAGATATCTTGGGCATAAAGCCGTTCTTTTTCAAGTTCATCGATACTAGGGTCATAAAGTAGTCCTGTTAGCATTTTTTGTTTTTCTGTCATTATTTACACCATTTGTTTAGCAATTAGCGCTGGGTTATCACTAATAAAGGATTGTAAAAATGCACTATCCGGTAATGCTGTTAATGCGCCTTTTTTAGTAGTAGCCAATGCCCCACAAGCGCTAGCTATCGTCATCATACTTTCTAACATTAATTTATCTTCCGGCATTCCCGATGAAGCAATACTACTAAGTAATCCAGCAACAAATGCATCGCCTGCTCCTGTTGTATCAATACTATTAACGTGGAAAGAGTCAAAACTAAACGTTTTACCTTGCCATAACACAATACTACCGTCTTTACCTTTAGTGATTAATTTAAGTGGTGCATTATAATGTTGTTGCAATTTATTAAGTGCTACATGCCAATCTTGACTTTCCGTTAACCAGAATAGCTCTTCATCTGAAAGTTTAAGAATATCTGCATCGTGACAAAATTGGGTAATAATAGTGCGCATTTCATTTTTATCCTGCCACATTTGTTCGCGCAAATTAATATCAAAGCTAATTAAGCCATTTTTGGCAGTCAGTTTTTCAATAGCTGTTTTTAATGTTTGTCGACAGGTTGTGCCAACTAACGCCAAAGAACAAAAATGTAAAATGTCCTGATTAAAATCCGGCAATGCTTGTTCAGATAAAAATTGATCAGCTGAAGGCGAAACAAGAAAAGTGAAACTGCGTTCACCATTGTCTCCTAAATCAACTACCACTGTACTCGTTCTATGCTCATCGTCCTTTTCAAGACTTTGACAATCAACATGATGTTCACAAAAAGTTTTTTCCATAAAGTGGCCAAATGGATCATTACCAACTCGACCAATAAAAGCCGATGGTAGCCCTAACTTAGCTATCGCAATGGCAACATTCGCGGGAGCCCCGCCAGCACAAGCTCGATAGTTCATTTCACCAAATGGCAATAAGTCAATAACGGCATCACCAAGAGACCATACTTTTGTATTTTTCATTTTGTCACTCATATTATTGTTAAAAGGGATTGAATGTATGTAACACGATTAATGTTATTGCACTATACTTTTCGATTAAATTAGTTAATTAATGACTAATTAATTGATATGCTGATAATCAATATTAATAATAAACTAAAACATTTATAAAAAAAATCATTGTTAACGTTAAAAATATGTGACTAGTATCACATAAATTAACGTTTATTTTATTATAGGTTAACGTTAACAAATATTTTGAGGTAGTATGTAATTATATTAACTTAACTCAATTTGAACGAAGGTAATGTTATGAATACTGCAATTGATAAAGCAAACCAAGCTGTAGAAAAACTAGAACAACAAATAAATAAACAGTATTACCCTCATTTTCATTTAGCACCACCAGCTGGCTGGATGAACGATCCCAATGGATTAGTTTATTATAAAGGGCAATATCATGCCTTTTACCAACATCATCCTTATGATGAAAATTGGGGGCCTATGCATTGGGGTCATGCAGTAAGTGATGATCTGATTACATGGCGAAGATTACCTATTGCTATTGCACCCGATCATGATTATGACCAAAGCGGTTGTTTCTCTGGTTCAGCGGTAGATAATAATGGTGAACTGTGCTTAATTTACACTGGTCATATCTGGCTAAATGGTCAAGGCAATGATGAACATATTCGTGAAACCCAATGTCTTGCTACCAGTAAAGATGGTATTCATTTCGAAAAACATGGTACTGTGCTGACACCAAAAGAAGGGATTATGCATTTTCGTGATCCTAAAGTTTGGCAACAACAAGGAAAATGGTGGATGGTGGTTGGGCAACGAGAAGCCAATGACATCGGGCAAGTATTGCTTTATCGCTCAACTGACTTAAAAGATTGGATATTTGATCAAGTACTTATCAGTGATATTGATCCTAATGTTTATATGCTTGAATGTCCTGACTTTTTCCCATTGGGTGATAAATGGATCTTGATGTTTTCACCACAAGGCATGCACGCTAAAGGTTATCAATATCGTAATCGATTCCAGTCAGGTTATATTGTTGGTGATTGGCAACCTGGTAAACCATTTACCGTCATTAAATCATTCCAAGAGATGGATTTTGGTCATGATTTTTATGCACCACAATCATTTCTTGCCGCTGATGGTCGCCGAATTGTATTTGCATGGATGGATATGTGGGAGTCAAAAATGCCAAGTAAACACGATAAATGGATGGGGGTTTTTACTTTACCACGTGAATTAATACTAGACCGCCAAAACAAAGTTCGTAACCGACCAGTAAAAGAACTTGAAGCTTTGCGAGAAAAACCGCAATTATTAACCAATATCACATTAAATAATGAATTAAAAAATACCGATATCGAGTCAATTAGTTGTGAAGTTAATGTTGAAATTGATTTAGCCAATAGTAATGCCGAACGTTTTGGCTTACAACTCGCTGCCACCTCAGATGGTAAACAAGCTACATTATTGTATATTGACTTGCAATCTAATCGACTGGTTCTTGATCGAAGCCTTTCTGGACTCGATTTAAAAGGTTATCGCAGCGTGCCATTACCAAAAAACAAAAAAGTAACATTGCATATTTTTGTGGATGCATCATCAGTCGAGGTTTTCGTCAACAAAGATTTATATAGTCTTTCAAGCCGTATTTATCCAAAATTACCAGCTACACGTTTAATTAATTTATTTGCTGAAAATGGACAAGCAAGAATTAGCAAATTAGAAAGCTGGCAATTAAAATCTATTTATCAATAATTGACAATAAAAACCACCATATTATGGTGGTTTTTTTACTCTAGACAGATTCTCGTGCTAAATAAGGCGATGGGATATGCGTGACATTTTTTTCGCTTAGGCCATTAATGATATGTAAGGCAGCAGCTTGTCCTATTTCGTAATGAGGTAATTGCACGGTAGTCAGTGCAGGATAAAAAAGCTCACCAGTGCCAACCATATTATCATAGCCAAGAACGGCGATATCCTTCGGTATATGAAACCCTTTGCTAAGTAAAAATTGATATGCAACAAAAGCTATGCGATCATTACCGCAGATCAATACGTCAAAATCAGGTTTTTTAATACAATGTTTTGCTAAGATCTCTACCGTCATCATATACTCTAACGCAAGATTATCAGGGGATATAGACGTATGATAGCTTGTGATATCCGCTAAATCATTACCTGCATCTAGCCATGCTTGTTCAACCGCTTTACGTCTAATTTTACCAGCTAAGGTATTTTCTGATAAATAGATGCAGAGTGGTTTTTTATAGCCTTTGTTGATCACGTTTTGCATGGCTTGATACTGACCAGAATAATCATCAGGAATGTAACAAGCAAGTTGTTCTGAATCACTAATACAATTGGCTAATACTAGATTCTTACCTAATAGTTTTTCAGGTAGTTCAACTTTTCTTAATCCCATTGTGGTATAAATAATACCATTAGGCCGATAAGATAAAAGCGTATTAATCGCATGATCAGCATCTTTATCATCAAATAAATTGACAATAAATGTATTCCAACCATGTTGCTGTGCCGTTTTTTCTATTGCCTGAAGTAATTCAACTGAAAATGGTGTCGTTGCCGTTTCTAATGCCAGCACACCAATAGCATGTGGTCCTGAATTATCACCTCGAATTTTACGTGCCGATAAATCGGGCACATAATTCAATTCTTCAATAGCTTTCTTCACTTTTTTATAAGTTTGTTTATTTAATTTTTCAGGATTATTAATCGCTCTAGACACTGTCATCAATGAAACAGATGCCAGTTTAGCCACATCCTTTAGTGAAGCCATAGTTGGATCCTTTTACTCAGCATAAAAATAATTAATATTTAGTTAGTGTGATGATACCACAAATAAAAATGATAAAAAGTGTGAGGAAAGTAACATTTATGAGATCTGATTGTATCTATTTTATTTCAATTATGACCATAATGTTAACATTAACATGTTAACGTTAAACTACCCAATAGAAGAGACTAAAAAATGAATATAGATATGATAAAAAATAAAAATTATTGGTTCTCATCAGGCTATCTTATTACCTTTTATGCTGCATGGTCGCTTTGGTGGTCTTTTTATGCGATTTGGCTTAAAAGCAAAATTGGATTATCCGGAGAACAACTAGGGGTTGTGTATGCAGCTAATTCTGCTGCAGCCATGTTTTTTATGATCTTTTACGGTTTCATTCAAGATAAATTACAGATAGGAAAAGCGGTTGTTACTTTTCAAAGTATCATGATGATACTGATTGGCCCTTTTTTGATTTATGTTTATGAACCTCTATTAAGGCAGGATTTTATATTAGGTGTTTGTATCGGAGCACCGGTATTAAGTGCAGGCTTTATATCTGGCAGTGCCTTAATTGACTCATTTATCGAGCGGATAAGTCGTTTATGTAACTTTGAATTTGGCCCAGCAAGATTTTGGGGCTCATTTGGCTATGCTGCTGCGACTCTTGTTGCTGGTCTTTCATTTGGCATTGATCCACATATTAACTTTTGGCTCGCTTCTGGCGTCGCAGCTATCTATTTCATCATCAATTTATTTTTTAAACCTACACAAAAATTATCGGTAAGCAATAACACACCGCAAATAATAGTACCGAAGCCAAATATTCCTACAATCAGTGAAATATTATCACTTTTTGCTCTTCGTAAATTTTGGCTATTTGTTGTCTTTATTATTGGTACTTTCAGTTTTTATACCATTTATGATCAACAGCTATTTCCGAATTTTTACACCAGTTTTTTCGAAAAAGAGGAAACCGGTTATAAAATTTATGGTTATTTAAATTCATTCCAAGTTTTTCTTGAAGCAAGTTGTATGATTATTGCACCTTATTTTATTAATAAATTGGGAGCTAAAAAATCACTATTAGTGGCGGCATTAGTTATGATTTGTCGAATAGGTTTATCAGCAAGCTTAGATAATGTCTATCTAATCTCTTTGGTCAAACTATTTCATGCAATTGAAATTCCACTATTTATTTTGGCAATGTTCAAATATATTGTAGCTAATTTCGATGCCAGACTTTCAGCAACACTTTATTTGGTTGGTTTTAATATTTCATCAAATTTAGGGGTTATTGTGTTGTCAAAACCTGTGGGTAAATTATTTGATAATCATGGTTATTCAACGACTTTTTATATACTTGCTAGTATCGTGCTAATCATTTCATGCATCGCGATATTTACTTTAAGTGATAATAAACAAGCAAATAATCAATAATAACTCAATAATTGAATAAAAATGGGAACAGTCGGTTCCCATTTCACAAATTATCATCTGTTTGTCTATTAAAGCTTGCGTCTATCCATTGTTTGCGAAACAATACTAAATATTATGACTAATGTTTAAATCTATATAGGTATTTGGCATGAATACAAGCAAAAAATTTGTTAAACCAGCTATGTTGTGGCAAACAATTCGACAAGAAGCATCGAAGCTAGTTGAAAGTGAACCAATGTTAGCGAGTTATTTCCATGCAACGTTACTTAATCATGAAAATCTAGGTAGTGCCTTAAGTTACATTTTAGCCAATAAACTTGCCACCCAAGTTGTACCTGCAATTGAAATCCGCGAGATAGCCAGACAAGCTTATCAGGCTGATGATAATATTATCCATGCCGCCATTACCGATATTCTTGCTGTGTACGTTCGTGACCCAGCCACTAATTACTATTCAACGCCATTGCTCTATTATAAAGGATTCCTTTCATTACAAGCTTATCGAATTGCACACTGGCTTTGGAAACAAGATCGTAAATCATTAGCAACCTTCTTACAGAGCCAAATTGCCATTGTTTTTGGCGTTGATATTCATCCAGCAGCCCAAATTGGTTGTGGTGTTATGTTTGACCATGCAACAGGTATTGTCATTGGTGAAACGGTAGTGATTGAAAATGATGTCTCTATCCTACAATCAGTCACCTTAGGGGGCACAGGTAAAGAAAATGGCGATCGTCATCCGAAAATTCGTGAAGGCGTTATGATTGGTGCCCATTCGACAATATTAGGGAATATTGAAATTGGTAAAGGTGCTAAAATTGGTGCCGGTTCAGTCGTTCTAGAGCCTGTACCAGAACATACTACTGTGGCAGGTGTTCCAGCTAAAATCGTTGGTTGTCCTGACTGTGATAAACCAGCATTAAATATGGATCAAGATATCTAACTGCAAAAAGAAGTGTTGTATTCCGTTGCTAACCAACAACGGAATACCATAGTTGAAAATTATGATTGAGAGTTTACATTTACATCCATAGTTGGATATGGAATGTTAATACCATTTTCAGTTAAGCCATTTTTAATATTTTCAAGCAATTCAGCTTTAACTGGTCCATAATTGGCATTGAGAGTCCAAACTAAAACATTAAAATTCATCGATGAAGCATCCAATAAATCCAAACGGATAATTGTATCTTTACTGGTTAAGATATTATTTGTTTTATTCACTGCTTGATTTAAAACTTGATAAACCTTTTGAATATCTGAATCATAGCCAACATTAACGACTAAATCTAAACGTCTTTCCGGCAAACGGGTATAGTTAATAATATTGGCACTAACTACTTGTCCATTTGGAATAACAACAACTTCATTAGTTGGTGTAACGATAGTCGTTGAAAAGATTTGAATAGAATCAATATCCCCTTTTTGGTTATTAATAACCACGGTTTCCCCAACTTTAAAAGGACGAAAAATAATTAAGATTACACCAGCAGCAAAATTCGACAACGACCCTTGCAAAGCTAAACCTACCGCCAAGCCTGCCGCACCGATTACCGCAACAATTGATGCTGTTTGGACACCAAGTTGTCCCAATACGGCAACGAAAGTCATCACTATAATGGCGTAATAGGATAAAGAGCTGACAAATTTAACTACGGTTGGATCAACATGACGATTGGTTAATATTCTTCTTAATTGGCGAGCAACAAATTTAGCAATGGTTCGGCCAATAAGAAAAATAACAATGGCAAAACAAAAATGAGCTACATAACTTAATACTACCCCATCATATTTTTCTATAAAGAATAGAATTTGATTGGTTATATTTTCAAAATTCATGAAATTATCCTCTGTAACAATAACAGAAATAGTTAGAACGATAATTGTTAGTGAGTCGAATTAAACTAACTGTTTTGCTAATAAAGCCCAACGGGTTTCAAAGTTTGTTGTGGGTAAATACTTAAAACCTGAACGAGAATAACGTGCCATCATTCCTTCACAAAATGCAAGTAACTGACCAGCCAAAATACGTTCATCAGTGGTAAAAGCGATACCTTCACGAATTTTTCTTTCTCGTATGACTTGCTTTATCTGGGTTTCGATTCGTTCAAATAATTGACTAATTCGATCTTGCAATTGCTCTTGCTCAAACATTAAGGCATGCCCAGTCATGATACGAGTCAGACCTGGGTTCTTTTCAGAAAAACCAAGTATTAAGGCTAAAATAAGTTGCAGTCGAACAAAGGTATTCGGTTCATCTTGCATAATAACATTAATACGAGAAAGCAAAATATCTTCAATATAAACAATTAAGCTCTCAAACATTTTTGTCTTGCTGGGAAAATGTCGATACAATGCAGCTTCAGAAACACCAACTGTTGCAGCTAATTTAGCCGTTGTGATTCGTTGCGTACCTTCATTAGATTCAAGCATAGTTGCCAATGCTTGGAGTATATCTTCTTTACGATTTTTATTTTTGCTACTCACGATTATTTCTTACCTGAATGCCCAAATCCACCTTCACCGCGTGTTGATTCAACAAAATCATCAACAATATTAAATTCAGCTTGCACTACTGGCACAATAATTAATTGCGCAATTCTATCGCCCGGTTCAATAACAAATGGAGTTTGACTTCGATTCCAAACTGGCACAAATAATTGACCTTGATAATCAGAATCGATTAAACCAACTAAATTACCAAGAACAATACCATTTTTTGAACCAAGTCCTGAACGAGGTAACACTAATGCAGCTAAGCTAGGATCAGCAATATGCATAGATAAACCAGTTGGAGTTAAAATCGTTTCACCAGGTTTAATTTCGGTAGTTTTATCAAACATTGCTCTTAAATCGATACCAGCTGAACCTTCGGTTGCATAAGTTGGTAGTGGAAACTCATTACCTAAACGTTTATCTAATACTTTAATATCAATTTTTCTTTTCATCATGACTCGCTTTATATCGTGTTATAACTGCTTGAAGTAACTGTTTTGCTAATTGTTGTTTACTGCTTAATGGTAACGTTTGTTCGCCATTTTGCCAATAAAGGGTTAATGCATTTTGATCAGAGTTAAAACCTATATTCTGGTCTGACACATCGTTAGCACAAATTAAATCTAAATTTTTTGTGGTCAATTTTTTAAGGGCATAGGCCTTTACATCATTCGTTTCAGCGGCAAAACCAACGACAAATGGACGGTATTCTTTTAATCCAGCAATACTGGCAACAATATCCGGATTTTTAACTAATTTAATCACAAGCTCATTGCTATCATCAGTTTTTTTAATTTTATTCTTAGCAATAGTCTCAGCCCGATAATCAGCAACAGCGGCACAAGAGATAAAAATCGTAGATTTCTTCGCCAAAACCAATGCCTCATCATACATCTGTTTAGCACTTTTTACATTAATGCGATTAACATTATCAGGTGTTGTTAAATTAACTGGACCGCTAATTAAGTTCACTGTTGCTCCCATTTCGGCCGCCGCTTTTGCAATGGCAAAGCCCATTTTACCAGAACTATAATTACTGATATAACGGACTGGATCAAGCTCTTCAATGGTAGGGCCTGCAGTGATAGTAATGGTGGTTCCAGCAAGTTCGGAATTAGCTTGAAAATAGTTATTAATACTTTCAACGATAGTTGTCGGTTCAACCATGCGACCAGGACCAATATCACCACACGCTTGAAAACCCTCATCTGGACCTAAAATTAACGTATTGCGTGATTCTAATGTCGCTAAATTTTGCTGCGTTGCGGCAGCTTTATACATCTGTTGATTCATTGCTGGTGCGATAACAATTTTGGCTGGCGTCGCAAGGCACATCGTCGATAACAGATCATCGGCAATACCATTTGCCATCTTAGCAATAATATTCGCTGTAGCCGGGGCAATTAATACTAAATCAGCCCATTTAGCTAATTCAATATGGCTCATTGAGAGTTCAGCTGTAGGATCGAATAACTCTTTTGATACTGCATTACCAGATACCGCTTGTAACGTCATCGGTGCGACAAAATGACTAGCGGACTCGGTCAATACAACTCGTACTTGCGCACCAGCCTTTTTTAAATGGCGGACAAGATCTGGACATTTATAAGCAGCAATGCCACCCGTTATGCCTAATAAAATATTTTTACCAGATAAGCTCATGATTCTAGCTATCCTCAGTCCAAAATTAAAGTCGTTATTTTACCATAATTAAATTAGATAATAAGTAACTCTTTCGCATTGGCTAATGTTGCATCTGTGATTTTATCACCGCCCAATAACCTAGCTAGTTCATTTAAACGACCATTTTTATCTAATCTTTGCATATCAGTAGCGGTCTGTTTGCCATTGGTTTGTTTACTTACAAAATAGTGTTGATTAGCTTGACCAGCAACTTGTGGCAAATGTGTCACAGTAATAACTTGAGTTGATTCACCAAGTTGTCTTAATAACTGTCCCACCTTAGCGGCAGTAGGCCCGCTAATACCAACATCAATTTCATCAAAAATCAGTGCCGGCGTGTCCATTTTTTGTGCAGTTAAAACTTGTATAGCTAACGCTATACGAGATAATTCACCACCAGATGCGACTTTAGCTAAAGGTTGTGCAATTTGCCCAGCATTGGTACTAACTAAAAAAGATACCTGATCTGCACCATCTTCACTCAAGCGGTTTTCATCGAATGTTATATCAATACTGAAATCACCATTTGGCATAGATAATTCATGCATAGTAGCCGATACTTTTTTAGCTAATGTTTTGCTAGCTGCTAAGCGTTTTTGGTGTAATTTAGTTGCTAATTCTACGGCAATTTGTTGATATTTTTTGATCTGCTCTTTTAACTGTTCACCCTGTTCATCTTGCTGATTAATCTGTTTAAATTCATTAAGTAAACTCTGATGTAATTCAGGTAATGCTTCTGGTGACACATGGTGCTTACGAGCTAAAGCGATCTGTTTTGATATGCGTTGTTCAAGTTGCATCACTCTTGCCGGATCCAACTCTAAACTTTCACTATAATGACGTAATTCATAGCAAGCTTCTTTAATTTGAATAGTAGCTTCTTCTAGCATTGCTGAAACATTATTTAAAGATGGATCTAATCCGGCTAAATCATTAATAATATGTTTAACACTATTAAGCATATTACTCACATTGTACTCATCAGCTTCGTCGAGTAACATTATCGATTGTTGGCTAAGACTAATTAGCTGTTCACTATTGGCTAACTTTTTATATTCTTCATCAATTTGTTGATATTCCCCTTCAATCGGCGAAAATTCATTTAACTCTTTTAACTGATATTGCAATAACTGAACATGTGCATCGCGCTCTTGTTTTGAGGATTGATATTGTTGATAAGCTTGGCTAGCCGTTTTCCATTGCTTATAGGCCTGTTGCATTTGCGATAATAAATTTGGTTCATGCATATAGTGATTAAGTAATATTTGTTGATAATCACTTTTTAACAAACGCTGATGTTCATGTTGGCCATGAATTTGAATTAGCATTTGTCCTAAATCTTTTAATTGTGAAATTGGTACAGCTCGCCCATTAATAAATGCTTTAGAACGCCCATCTTGATTGATGACTCGTCGTAAAATACAGTCATTACCTTCATCAAGTTGATTTTCAGTTAACCATGCATATGCCGCTGGTGTGTCATCAAGGACAAAACTAGCTGAAATATCTACTCGTTCCGCACCATTACGAATGGCAGAGGCATCAGAACGATTACCTAAACATAGTCCTAAGGCATCAATCGCAATCGATTTACCGGCCCCAGTTTCCCCTGTAATTGCGGTCATCCCTGTTGTAAAATCAACTAACAACTGATCGACAATAGCAAAATTATTAATAGTAAGTTGAGTTATCATAATAATTAAATAAACACATGTAGCTGATTAAAATTAGTACGAGTATATCAACAAAAACACTGTAAATAAATACAGCTTTTTAAATAAAATTACGATTTAATTTTATTATTTTAACTAGAATTACGTTGCTATCTAGATTTTACCTAGCTTTTAAAACGGATCCTTTTGCTTAATAACTGAGCAAATCAATAAAGGTGTGTCATTAATTGAAAAGAAAAATCTGAACCATTGATAACAACTGAATCAATGGTTTTGATCAATCATCAGTTGATATATAATTAGTTAATATAATGAACTAATCACTTCATAAATTAGTTGTAAATTTAATATCACTAACGAAATAGTTGCTATCCAGCCTAAAATAATGGTTAACTTACTGTTAACAAACTCCTGCATAATTTTTTTATTTGAAGTGACCCAAATTAAAGGCACCATGGATATCGGTAAAGCAATGCTCAAAAATACTTGAGTATAAATTAATAAATTTTCGACAATATTTTCTTTATCTCCCCAAATATAAATACATAAAATAACCGGAGTCACCGCCAATCCACGACTAATTATTCGTCTTGCCCAAAGAGGAATTGATAAATTGATAAATCCCTCCATAACGATTTGCCCCGTCAATGTACCAGTAATTGTTGCATTTTGACCGGATGCCAGTAATGCCACAGCAAATAATGTTGCCATAATCGAACTGGCTACCGGGCCAACCATATGTGGATCTTTCAAAGCATCATATAGCTGTGTAAATCGACCAAGATCATCGGGATTATTGCCGTAAAAAAGGGCGGCACCAAGAATCAATAATAGACAATTGATGATGAACGAAAAGGATAACTGTATATTGGAATCAATGGTGGCATATTTAATTGCATCTTTTAGGCTGGTTCGATTCTTTCTGTCATATTTTCTGGTTTGAACGATTGAAGAGTGTAGATATAAATTATGTGGCATAACAGTCGCACCAACAATACCTAATGCTATAACTAATGCTGAATCATGCCCTTTAATTGAGGCAGTAAAAATATCTGTTCGAGGAATAAAGCCATTAATAATGTCACTCAATGCCGGTGAAGCTCTTAACACTTCATAAGTGAAGATAATAAATATTGTCGCAATTAAACAAAAAACGATAGCTTCTATTTTTCTAAAACCAAAACGCATTAGAATTAACAAAATAACTACATCAAATACCGTTAATAAAACCCCAATTAATAATGGAATATCAAACAAAAGATTCAAGGCAACGGCACTACCAATCACCTCGGCAATTTCTGTGGCAATAATCGCTAATTCAGTTGATATCCATAAGCAAAATGCTACCTTTCTACCCACCATTGATTTAGTTGCTTGTGCAAGATCCATGCCGGTGACTACGCCAATCTTGACACACATGGCCTGTAATAACATGGCTATCAAGCTAGAAATTAATATCACTGATAGCAACAAATAACTATAAAGCGCACCGCCTTGAATTGAGGTGATCCAATTACCGGGATCCATATAACCAACCGCTACTAAAGCCCCCGGACCAGAAAAAGCCCACAGTTTTCGAAAAAAACTCGCATTCGGATCGGGAATATGAACAGTATTATTGATCTCTTCTAAACTTACTGTGGATATTTTCAACATAATCAAAACCTCAAAATTGATATATTGCCATTATACATGATAATGAGAATCATTATCAATTAAAATAATCATTTTAGGTGTTTTTAAAAATTATGATCGGGATAATGTGTATTATTTAGATTTAAAAGCGTATATTATTTAACCGTAATTAGTCTATAAATCGGTATGTCGGCATCTATCCATTATGACTGATTAAAGCTATATTAGTCCACCCCAAAAGTAATGCTGAGCAAACAAATTTTGTTTTAAACGAATATACAATAAAACGTCCTACCCAATTTAGGTAGAACTTAGATAGAACACAATTTATTTATATTATTGGCTATTTAATTTCAATTCTATTAAATATAGTAAGGAATAACTTCAATGTTTGGAAATAAAACAAATCGTCAAATTATCATCTGGACAACAATTATTGGTGGTTTTATCAGTTCATTAGTCAAATGGGGATCTGAAGTTAATATGCCTCCTCGAGTTCCCGGTGAAATTTCGCCACCAGCGGCACATATTGATGCTTGGCTTGGTTGGTTAGGCATCAATTCCCACTCGCTTGATTATATTTATCAAGGAACCAATGTTTTGGGTGCAGTCACTCTTTATCACTGGTTATTTAGTTTCGCTTTTGCTTTTGTTTATGTATTTATTGCTTATTTTTGGAATAAAATCCGACTTTGGTATGGGGCATTTTATGGATTAATTATTACCGTTGTCATGCACGGATTTTTTATTCCTTTATTAGGTTTCCGCCATCCTGCTTACGCACCAGAAGGAACAATTGGTTGGTTGTGGAATTTAAATGGCTATGAATTATGGAGTGAAATTTTAGGCCATATTTATTGGGGTGTTTCTATCGAGATCTGTATGATTGCCGTACTCGCTCACTTTTCTAGACCGATTCATGGTGAATGGCGAAAATAAATATTGTTTACTCCCCTTCTATCCCAATCAAGGTAGGAGGGTTTTGAATCTTAACTATAAAAATTAATTATTAATCATTTTTGTAAAATATTTAGATTAATCTTCTCTACTCTCTCCGCATTTATATCATTAAGTTGTCGCTCAACCCGGTGCGATCGACGAGCTTCCTTTGTCTTTTCCACCATAAAATTATTTACCGGAATAAAAATAATAACCGCAAACAATAGTCCAACCGCAGTATAATCAAACCAATGTTTACGTGACTTAAATAGGCAATACAGAATATTGACAATGCAGTTAAACAAGAAAAAAACCATAATAAAAAAGTTCAAAATCGACTGAACCGTCATAACACCGCTATGGTCATTACCTAATGATGGACAGATCAATGTAAGTTCAAGAAAGTAAATTAAATAAAGAATAATACACATAGTAACTATTACTGATCATGATCTAGAATTTCTTCTTATCCTATATCCATTTAGTAAATAAATATACTTAATTTTGGGTTTACTGAAAATGCTAGATTATTTTGATATAGTTAAAAGCTATATCAATCCATAAAAAACTGGAATTATTCAATAGCAATTTTTTTTGTTATCTTTTTAGCTACTAAAGAACTGCGATGAAATGAAAGGAAAATAAAATGAATACTGCTGTTATTGGATATCCACGTGTTGGTAAGCTTCGTGAATTAAAATTTGCTACCGAAGCTTATTTTAAAGGAAATAAAACTCAAGCGGAGCTATTAAGTGAAGCAAAAGCGCTACGTGCAGAACATTTAAATCAACAAGCTGCTCAAAAAATAGCATTTATATCATCAAATGACTTCTCATTTTATGATGCAGTTCTAGACACAGCATGTTTACTAAATGTTGTACCAAAACGTTATCAAGATTTAGGTTTACCTGAACTCGATCGTTATTTTGCTATGGCTCGTGGTTATCAAGGCGATAAAGGTGATGTTCGTGCATTAGCTATGAAAAAATGGTTCAATACCAATTATCACTATCTTGTTCCTGAAATCGAAGATTCACTAGAAATAAAAATTGCCAGTAGCAAACCATTTGATGAATACCAAGAAGCCAAAGAACTCGGCATTCAAACGAAACCGGTTATCATTGGTGCTTTAACCTTTTTCAAATTAGCTCAATACTTAGGTAGAAAGCAATTAGTTGATTTTAAAGCTGATATTATTAAAGCTTATCAAGAAATCATTCAAAAATTCACTGCTCTTGGCGCTGATTGGATTCAAATTGACGAGCCAATTTTAGTGACTGATCTTACTCAACAAGATATCGAGTTATTTAACGAAATTTATCAAGCTATTTTATCTGTTAAAGGTAAAACGAAAGTCGTATTACAAACTTATTTTGGTGATGTACGTGACTGTTATAAAGAACTTGTTGCATTACCTTTTGATGGTGTTGGTCTTGATTTTGTTGAAGGTAAACAAACTTTAGCCTTACTTGAAAATAATGGCTTCCCTGCTGAAAAAGTATTATTTGCAGGTGTCGTTAATGGTAAAAATATTTGGAAAAATGATTACAAAAAAACCTTAACATTATTAGCTAAAATTAAACAAAAAGCGGCAAACGTTGTGGTGAATACTTCATGCTCATTATTGCATGTACCTTATACATTACAAAATGAGACTAAATTAACTATTCAACAACGTGCTTATTTTGCTTTCGCTCAAGAAAAACTACAAGAGCTTGCTGAATTAGGCCAATTACTTAATGAAGCAAATCCAGATAATAATGCCGCTTACAAAGCTAACCAAACTCTGTTTACCCGTGAACGTGAAGGGGCTAACCAAACAGTTCGTCAAAAAGTGGCGGCACTGAAAGAGTCTGATTTTACTCGTTTACCTGAATTTTCGGTGCGTGAAGCTGCTCAGAAAAAAGCCTTTAATCTGCCATTATTACCTACTACAACTATTGGTTCATTCCCACAAACACCAGATGTACGTTTAAATCGTGCAAAATTCAAAAAAGGCGAAATTTGCCTAAATGAATACACTGAATTTAATAAGAAAAAAATAGCTGAATGTATCAAACTGCAAGAAGAGATCGGTATTGATGTATTAGTTCACGGTGAATTTGAACGTAATGACATGGTGGAATACTTCGGTGAAAGCTTAAATGGTTTTGTCTTTACTGAAAAAGCATGGGTACAATCTTATGGTACGCGTTGCGTTAAGCCACCAATTGTTTGGGGTGATATTTCCCGTTCTAAACCAATTACGGTTGAATATTCAAAATATGCGCAAAGTTTAACTGATAAACCAGTTAAAGGCATGTTAACCGGCCCTGTGACTATCTTAAACTGGTCATTCCCACGTGAAGATATCTCACAAAAAGAATCGGTATTCCAAATTGGTTTAGCGATCAGTGATGAAGTATTAGATCTTGAAGCGGCTGGCATTAAAGTCATCCAAATTGACGAAGCGGCATTAAAAGAAAAATTACCATTACGTAAAGCTGATTGGAATAGTGAATATCTAGATTGGGCAATTCCAGCATTTAGATTGGTTCACAGCAAAGTACAAGCTGATACCCAAATTCATACTCATATGTGTTATAGCGAATTTGCTGACATCATCAAAGATATCGATGCGATGGATGCTGATGTTATTTCATTTGAAGCATCACGCTCAAATCTACAATTAATTGATGTTCTTAAAGCAAATAACTTTAAAACAGAAGTTGGACCTGGCGTATATGACATCCACTCACCACGTGTACCACCAGTTGCGGAAATCAAAGCAACTATTGAAAAATTAGTGGCTAAAATTGATAAGCAAAAATTGTGGATTAATCCAGATTGTGGTTTAAAAACTCGCGGTGAAAAAGAAGTAGTTGAAAGCTTAGAACACCTAGTTCAAGCAACCTTAGAAGTGAGAAAGACTCTTAATTAACACTGTTTTTTATAAAGTTAATTAGCTTTGTCTGTCTTAATTACCGCCGCCTTTATAGGCGGCGGTAATGTCAGTAGAGTAAAAAAGATAGCAAGAATGGATGGTTCCAATGAAAACAAATTTATTATTTAACCAAAAAACAGTATTTTCCTTTGAGGTTTTTCCACCTAAAAAAACGTCACCATTAGAGACAATTTATAGCACATTACGCGAACTCGGTTATTTTAAACCTGACTTTATTAGTGTCACTTATGGTGCTGGTGGTAGCTTAAATGGCCAAACTACAATTGATATTGCACATTCGGTTAAACATACTTATGGTATTGAAAGTGTCGCCCATTTACCGGGGATCAACTTCGACAAAGCCGAAATGCTAAAAATTCTTCACGACCTCAAATGTGCCGGAATTGATAATGTATTAGCATTACGTGGTGATATCAGCCCCAATGTACCACCAAAAGATGATTTTCGTTTTGCTAGCGAATTAGTCACCTTTATTAAAGAAAACGGCGATTTTAATGTTATTGGCGCATGCTATCCAGAAGGGCATCTTGAAGCAACGACGCTTAAACAAGATTTAATCCATCTAAAAGAAAAAGTAAATGCCGGTACCGATCAGCTAATTTCACAACTATTTTTTGATAATGACTATTTTTATGCTTTTTTAGATAAAGCACATGACATGGATATTAATGTACCAATTGAAGCAGGCATTATGCCCGTTACCAATAAAAATCAGATTGAACGAATGGTTTCAATGTGTGGTGTTAATCTACCTAAGAAATTTAAGCAAATAATGGAAAAATATGAACATCATCCGGATGCATTTCGTGATGCTGGTATTGCTTATGCTATCGATCAGATTGTTGATTTAGTCTCACAAAATGTTGATGGTATCCATTTATATACAATGAACAATAGTTACATTGCTAGACGCATTAGCGAAGCGGTATCAACATTACTTGCTGTGCCAAAATCAGCGTAATTATTTAGTTGTTTGTAAGAATATGAGAAAGGTTTGGTAGAATTGGTTGCGGGGGCTGGATTTGAACCAACGACCTTCGGGTTATGAGCCCGACGAGCTACCAAGCTGCTCCACCCCGCGTCAAAGAGGTGGCTATATTATATCAATAAAATAATAAAGCAATACCCTACTAGTCTAACTGTCCTTTTTTTACACATTCCTTAACAAATAAAGACAATTTATATACTAAACGGTATACACTCCTCAATATTTTTTACAACTAAACTTATTCTAGTTGATTATCCATTATGCTAATATTTAACCAATTAGCAAAATCATTAATTGGAAAAAGGAAAAAATATGTCAACTCAATATCATGGATCTTGTTTATGCGGTAAAGTTAAATTATCTGTGCCGTTTGCTAATACGGATTTTAGTGCATGCCATTGCCAAACTTGTCGTAAATGGAGTGCAGGGCCTTTAATGACTTTAGCGCACAGTGGTGATTTAACGATAGAAGGGCAAGAGAACGTTACCCATTTTAACTCATCACAATGGGCGGAAAGAGCATTTTGTAAAGAGTGTGGCTCTCATCTTTATTATCATTTAAAAGGTACGCAAAATTATTATATTGCTGCTTGGATCTTTGATGATATTAAGGATTTAAAATTCACGGCTGAAGTTTTTATCGATAAAAAACCAACTTGCTATGCGTTTGCTAATCAGACTCACAAATTAACCGAAGCAGATATTTTAGCAATGGCTGAAGGAAAGGCTTAAAAAATAAATTATAATTTAATCTATTTATAAAAAAAGACGAGCTATAGCTCGTCTTTTTGTTTATTGATAAAGTGCCTGTAACGGTATCACACTATTAGCAGGATCGTAATCCAGAGCTGCTGTCGTAGCATAAGCTGCATTCATAGTCGTATCGTAATGGACTTTATATTGGATTGCACTACGGCGTAGGATTTTAGATGCTTCAATAGCTGCTCGACCTGAGGTTGTGTTAAGAATATAACTGTACTCGCCATTTTTAATATGATCATGAATATTTGGCCGACCTTCATTCTCTTTTTTGACAATTTGGCAGGCAATTCCTGCTTGTTGCAATGCTTTTGCCGTGCCAAGTGTGGCATCAATGCTAAATCCATGAGCGATTAATCGTTTAGCAACTTCTAATAGACGTGGTTTATCTTGTTCACGAATAGAAAGTAATGCTTTGCCAGATTTTTTCATGTTAGATAAACTACCAAGTTGTGCTTTAGCAAAAGCTTCGGCAAATGTTTTACCAATTCCCATGACTTCACCGGTTGAGCGCATTTCAGGGCCTAAAATAGGATCGACACCACTAAACTTATTAAATGGTAATACCACTTCTTTAACTGAGTAATAAGGAGGCAGCACTTCTTTAATCACATTCTGTTGTGCCAGCGATTTTCCTGTCATCACCCGAGCTGCAATTTTGGCCAATGGTAACCCTGTGGCTTTCGAGACAAAAGGTACCGTTCGTGCAGCTCGAGGATTAATTTCAATCAGATAAACTTGATTATCTTTTACGGCAAACTGTCCATTCATTAAACCTTTTACGTTTAGCTCGAATGCTAACTGTTTAGCTTGTTTACGCAGTTCAGCTAGAATTTCAGGACTTAATGTATACGTTGGTAGCGAACAAGCGGAATCGCCAGAGTGAATACCAGCTTGTTCAATATGTTCCATAATGCCACCAATAATAATTTGTTCACCATCAGCAATCACATCAATATCCACCTCGATTGCATCATCTAAAAAGTGATCAAGTAGTACAGGCGCATTATTTGACTCACTCACCGCAGTTTTAAAATAACGGCGTAAATCTTGTTCATTGTAAACAATTTCCATTGCTCGACCGCCTAATACATAAGATGGACGCACCACAAGTGGATAACCGATTTGCTCTGCCTTGATTACCGCTTCATCAATATCGGTTACGGTGGCATTAACTGGCTGTTTTAACTTTAATTTATCGACTACTTCTTGAAAACGTTTGCGATCTTCGGCTCTGTCTATGGCATCAGGTGAAGTACCAATAATTGGAATTCCTGCAGCTTCAAGAGCTCGCGCCAATTTCAGCGGAGTTTGTCCACCATACTGTACTATCACGCCATTAGGTTTTTCAACGTGGGCAATTTCAAGCACATCTTCAAGGGTAACCGGCTCAAAATAGAGTCTATCGGAAGTATCGTAATCGGTTGAAACCGTTTCGGGATTACAATTTACCATAATGGTTTCAAAACCATCTTCACGTAAAGCCAATGCTGCATGCACACAGCAGTAATCAAATTCAATGCCTTGACCAATTCGATTAGGCCCACCGCCCAAAATCATAATCTTTTTACGATTAAATTGTGGGTTGGCCTCACACTCTTGTTCATATGTTGAGTAAAGATAGGCTGTATCGGTTGAAAACTCGGCTGCACAGGTATCCACACGTTTATAAACTGGGTGAATATCATATTGTACGCGCAGATCTCGCACGGCTTGTTCTTGAGTATTAAGCAGTTTAGCAATACGAAGATCCGAAAAGCCTTTACGTTTAAGTTGCCATAATGACTCTTGATCAAGATCATTAATGGTTTGTTGCTTTAAGCGGTTTTCTATTTGCACTAATTCTTCTATTTGCACTAAGAACCAACGATCAATATGGGTTAATAAAAAGATTTCATCCAGCGTGAAACCAGCACGAAACGCATCAGCTAGATACCAAATACGCTCACTACCAGCTTCCTGCAATTCATAACGAATTTTAGTTAGATTCTTTTCATCACTATAATTATCGATTTTTTCGTCCAATCCACTGGCGCCAACTTCTAAACCTCGTAGTGCTTTTTGCATCGATTCTTGGAATGTTCGGCCAATGGCCATCACTTCACCCACTGATTTCATTTGCGTGGTTAAGCGATCATTACAGCCAGCAAATTTTTCAAAATTAAACCGTGGAATCTTAGTAACGACATAATCGATAGAAGGTTCGAAAGAAGCAGGTGTTTTTCCACCAGTAATATCATTGCAGAGTTCATCAAGTGTATAGCCAACCGCTAATTTAGCCGCGATTTTAGCAATAGGAAAACCCGTTGCTTTAGATGCTAACGCTGAAGAACGAGATACCCGAGGATTCATTTCAATCACAATTAATCGACCTGTTTTTGGATCAACCGAAAATTGAACATTTGAACCACCAGTTTCAACGCCAATCTCACGTAATACCGCAATTGAAGCATTACGCATAATTTGATACTCTTTATCTGTTAAGGTTTGTGCCGGTGCAACCGTGATTGAATCGCCAGTATGGATCCCCATAGGATCGAAATTTTCAATCGAACAAACAATAATACAATTATCGTTTTTATCCCGCACGACCTCCATTTCATACTCTTTCCAGCCAATCAATGACTCGTCGATCAGTAGTTCATTGGTTGGGGATAAATCAAGTCCACGAGTACAGATTTCTTCAAACTCTTCTTGATTATAAGCGATGCCACCGCCGGTTCCCCCCATTGTAAAAGAAGGACGAATAATACAAGGAAATCCGACTTGTTCTAGTACCGCATAAGCTTCTGTTAATGAGTGAGCAATACCAGAACGAGCTGTATCAAGACCAATTTTTTTCATCGCCTGATCAAAGCGTTTGCGATCTTCCGCTTTATCAATCGCATCGGCAGTAGCACCGATCATTTCAACATTAAACTCTTTTAATACACCCTGTTTTTCAAGCTCTAATGCACAATTTAATGCCGTTTGCCCCCCCATTGTCGGTAAAATGGCATCAGGTCGCTCTTTCTCAATAATTTTACGCACACATGTCCAGTGGATAGGCTCAATATAGGTAGCATCAGCCATTTCTGAATCGGTCATAATGGTTGCCGGATTCGAGTTAACTAAAATGACTCGATAGCCCTCTTCACGTAATGCTTTACATGCCTGAGCACCGGAATAATCAAATTCACAAGCTTGACCGATAACGATTGGCCCTGCGCCAATAATTAGAATACTTTTAATATCTGTTCGCTTAGCCATGTTATTGCTCCTGCTTATAAATTTTAATTAATTCGATAAAGTGATCAAAAAGTGGCGCAGCATCGTGTGGACCTGGACTGGCTTCAGGGTGTCCTTGAAAACTAAATGCAGGTTTTTGATTATGATGAATTCCTTGTAATGAACCATCAAATAAGGATTTGTGTGTAGCGCGTAAATGTGCTGGCAAGGTGTTCTCATCGACAGCAAAGCCATGATTTTGCGCTGTAATCATTACCCTATTATTTTCCAGATCTTTAACTGGATGGTTACCACCATGGTGACCAAATTTCATTTTGATAGTTTTAGCACCACAGGCTAGTGCTAACAGTTGGTGCCCCAAACAGATACCAAAAACAGGAATATCGGTAGTCAGAAACTGCTTAATCGCTTCAATGGCATAAGTACAAGGCGCCGGATCTCCTGGACCATTTGATAAAAAGATACCATCCGGATTCAGTGCCAGCACTTCATTTGCTGGCGTTTTAGCGGGAACAACAGTTAACTTACATCCACGCGCAACTAACATCCGTAAAATATTTTGTTTAACACCAAAGTCATAAGCAACAACATGATAAGGTAGTTCACTTTCTGCTTTTGGAGTTGGATGCTCTTGTTGAATGGTCCATACACTGCTGGTCCATGTATAACTTTTACTGCACGTCACATCTTGAGCCAGATCTAAACCACTTAACCCCTTATAATCTACTGCCTGCTGTTTGGCATTTTCTGCTTTATCAAGTAAGGTCTGTTTATCATTTGCGGTAATAATCACGCCATGTTGTGCCCCTTTTTCACGTAAAATACGTGTTAAACGACGTGTATCAATATCAGCAATCGCAATCACATTATGTTTTTTTAAATAACTTGAAAGATCCATTTCGCTACGATAATTACTTGCGATTAATGGTAAATCTCGAATAATCAATCCTTTTGCATAAACTTGTGTTGATTCATCATCAGCACTATTGGTACCAACATTACCAATATGCGGATAAGTTAATGTCACTATTTGTTCACAGTATGAAGGATCGGTAAGAATTTCTTGATAGCCTGTCATAGAAGTATTAAACACAACTTCACCAACAGTTTGGCCATCAGCACCAATTGATTTACCAATAAATTGCGAACCATCTTGTAAAATAAGGAGGGCATAAGTTTGCATGATTAAACGACCTTTTGATTAAATAATCAATAATTATGAATAAAAATTCAATTAATTGTTTTCTAAACAGACAATATTTGGCCATTTTATTACAATTTTTTAAACAAAAAAAGCAGTATTATAAAAAATAATTAAACAATAAAGTCTAATTTTTTAGACTATTCCATAATTTAACACCAATATTACATCAATATGAAATGTTTAACTTGAAATTGCATAATTATTCAAATAGAATCTTAATAATTTTTTATGGCTATTAGGAGCTCTGTATGCACGGTTTTTATCAACGTCATTTTTTACGTTTACTTGACTTTACTCCAGCAGAAATTAATCAATTAATTAATCTAGCTATTGAATTAAAAAAAGCCAAAAAACAAAGTACTGAAAAACAACATTTAGTTGGTAAAAATATTGCGCTTATTTTTGAAAAAGACTCAACTCGCACTCGCTGTGCATTTGAAGTTGGCGCATTTGATCAAGGTGCACAAGTTACCTATTTAGGGCCAAGTGGCAGCCAAATCGGCCATAAAGAATCAATTGCGGATACAGCTCGAGTATTAGGCAGAATGTATGATGGCATTGAATACCGTGGCTATGGGCAAGAAATTGTTGAAACCTTAGCTAAATATTCTGGTGTTCCGGTTTGGAATGGTTTAACCACTGAAGCACATCCAACCCAAATTTTAGCTGATTTTATGACCATGCAAGAACATATTGGTGAGCGAGCATTAAGCAGTGTTAAATTTGCTTATTTAGGTGATGCTCGTAATAACATGGGTAACTCATTAATGGAAGGTGCAGCACTTATGGGCATGGAAATTCGTTTAGTGGCTCCTAAAGCTTGTCAGCCAGAAGCAGAATTGGTACAAAAATGCCAAGAAATAGCCAAAACCACTGGCGCAAAAATCATTTTAACGGAAGATGTTGCTAATGGTGTTAAAGATGTGGATTTTCTATATACCGATGTATGGGTATCGATGGGCGAACCAAAAGAAGTTTGGGACGAACGAGTCAAATTATTAACTCCATATCAAGTAAATCAGGAAGTCATCAATTTAACTGGTAATCCAGAAGTCAAATTTATGCACTGTTTACCGGCTTTTCATGATATGAATACCACTGTTGGCAAACAAATGGCTGCTCAGTATGGTTTAAAAAATGGTTTAGAAGTGACAGATGAAGTCTTTGAATCTAAACATAGCATCGTTTTTGATGAAGCTGAAAACCGTTTGCATACAATTAAAGCGGTAATGGTTGCAACGTTAGCTAAAGATTAATAATATATTTGATTATCATCATTGCTTGGCTTGGCTAAGCAACTTTTTGCCGACCTAATGTCGGCATAATTTTATCAAAAGATTTTTATCATAATGACAAAACAAGAGCGAAATAGAGACTTTAAAAAATATGTGCAATTAACAAATCCTATCCATTTACTTGCGGTGGGTTTAGGATCGGGAATGTCACCTATTATGCCCGGCACAATGGGATCAGCAATGGCTATTCCACTTTGGTTACTATTTGATGGTTTGCAACCGTATTTATATTGGGTGTTAATAGTTGTCGCCTTTATTTTTGGTTGTTTTTTATGTCAAAAAACCTCGGATGATACCCACACCCATGATTCAGGGCATATAGTATGGGATGAATTTGTCGGTATGTGGATAACTTTATTTTTTATTCCACAGATTTCGATTTTATGGGTAACGATTGCGTTTGTCGCATTTAGAATCTTTGATATGGCCAAACCTTGGCCAATCCGTTGGTTTGATAAACGCGTACCAGGGGGATTTGGCATTATGGTTGATGATGTGATCGCGGCAATCTTCTCATCATTATCGGTTTATCTGTTAACCTTTATCATTTAAAGATAAATCTATCTTTAAATGATAATTTCAATATGAAAATAAGAGTTACTTAGCATAGCAACCCTTAAAACATTTTTTGTGACCAACCTAACTTACTCGATAAATTATTAAAATAATCATAGTCTTTAGTATGGATTAGATTAAATTCATAATTGGAGCGACGGATTATCACATCTTGGGTTGGCCTAACCGGTAAAATAATTTGGCTATCACAAGCAATATTAAGATCCAAAGCGGTAGTTGGAAATTTAAGATGAATCGGATCATCACTCTTAATCACTAAAGGTCTAACTGCCAAAGAGTGTGGAAACATTGGTGTAATAATTAACGCATCTAAATGTGGTGCAAGAATTGGACCACCGGCCGATAGTGAGTACGCGGTAGAACCGGTCGGTGTGGCAATAATTAAACCATCAGCACGCTGCGAAAATGCATTACGTTCATTGATATAGACATCATAATCGATCATATGAGCAACCGTATTGGGGGTAACCACTATTTCATTTACCGCAAAACCAGAATTAATTAACTGACCATCACTATAGATTGATACTTCCAGCAAAAATCGAGGATCATCATCATATTCACCTTTGATAACTGGGGTTAATTGTTCGATGACATGATCATGAGAAATATCGGTTAAAAAACCTAAATTACCTCGATTCACCCCAATTACTTTGATTTTATAGTGTGATAAGTGACGAGCGGAACGTAACATATTGCCGTCACCACCCACCACAATGGCTAAATCTGCTTGTTCACCAATAGTATCGAGAGACGCATAGACATTGCTAGGTAATTTAATATATTGCGCTAATCGATCTTCTACTAATACTGCAATACCTAAGTTAACTAGCCAGTCATAAAGTACCTGATGAGTTTCTATCGCCTCTAATTTACGTGGAATCCCAACCAAACCAATACATTTAAATGGTCTACCCATAATATATCCTTGTTCATTTTTGACTTAAGTATCATTATTTTTTTAGTTATCAATTAAAAAACACGATATCATCTTATCGTTAAACTTGTAATAATAAAATTTGTCCCCATAATAACTGTTATTCACTAAGTTTTCGACTAAATTTGGAGTACCGTATGACAGAACAAGAGAACAATATGTCAGAAAATGAAACAAACATTGAAACCCCAGCTGAGCAAAGTACTGAAGAGCAAACCTCATCACAACCAAGTGTTGAAGATCAGTTAAAGGCTAAAGATGCTCGCATTAGCGAACTTGAACAAGCACTGCAACTTGCTAAGAAAAACGAGAGTGAAGCAATGATTCGTGCTCGTGCTGAAATTGATAATGTACGCAAACGTGTTGAACAAGATGTTGATAAAGCACGTAAATTTGCTCTTGAAAAATTCTCAAATGAACTTTTACCGGTGATTGATAATCTTGAGCGGGCATTAGAATCTACCGATAAAAATAATCCTGAACATAAAGCAACGGTAGAAGGATTAGAGTTAACTCTTAAATCATTTTTAGATACGGTCAAAAAATTTGGTATTGAAGTTATCAATACAGCTGATTCACAGCTAAATCCTGATCTGCATCAAGCAATTAGTATGGTTGAATCGCCTGAACATCAATCAGGACAAATTGTTAATACTATTCAAAAAGGCTATACACTTAATGGCCGATTAATTCGACCAGCAATGGTGATTGTAGCTAAATAACGTTAGGCTATATAGTAAAAACCGCCAAATTAGTGGCGGTTTTTACTATCGATTCTTTTGCTCTTCACGAGTCAGTTTTTTCATCTTTTGTTCAATACGTTGCCGCTTTAATGGCGAGAGATAATCAACAAACAGTTTACCTTTTAAATGATCCATTTCATGCTGAATACAGATGGCTAACAGTTCATCAGCATCGATTTCGTAAGGATTACCATTACGATCTAACGCTTTAATCTTGATTTTTTCTGATCTTGGCACAAATCCACGGCAGTCAGGTATCGATAAGCATCCTTCTTCAATGCCTGTTTCACCCTCTTGACTAATCACTTCAGGATTAATAATCACATAAAGTTGGCTTTTATCTTCTGACACGTCAATCACAATAATTTGCTCATGCACATCAACTTGCGTTGCAGCAAGCCCAATGCCATGTTCAGCGTACATGGTTTCAACCATATTATCGATAATTTCTTGTAGCTCAGGTGTAAAATTAGAGACAGGCTTAGCAACTTTGCGAAGTCGTTCGTCTGGGAAACGTAATACCGGTAAAATAGCCATAAATTCTTCGATCTACTCCTCAATTTGGTGTTTTCTCAATTTCGTATACATTGTAAACATTTATTATGCCCATGAATAGCCTTAGTTGGCTATTGGTAAAATATATCTAATCAATTCTAGATATGGTTCAAGCGAAAGATGTATATAAAAGGGCTGTAATGAGTAAATATGAATTTTTATTGCGAATTTCAATGCTTGGCCATAAAAGAATGGGATATTTTGAGAAAATAGGGCTATATTTTAGCTCCGGTCTACCTAATAAAATAAATAATGTTCCATTATTATTGGAAAAGATAGGCATTTGTAAAACACTTCAAAGTCATTTTTTTGCGATTTCCTATCTTCATTTTGAACCCATCCTTGATTGGTTAGCTACCACTAACCCGCCTAAACATTTGATTGCTTATTGTGATTCAGATTATCCAACATTACTTAAACAAATTAGTTCACCACCGTTATTGCTATTTGTAATGGGAAATAAACAACTATTACATTCACCACAAATTGCGATGGTAGGTAGTCGTGAATTTAGTGAGTATGGTGCACAATGGGGACGATATTTTGCTGGCGAATTAGCCATTAATGGTTTAACAGTGACTAGCGGACTGGCCCTCGGGTTGGACGCTATTTGCCATCGCGGTGCACTTGAGGTATCAGGAAATACTATTGCTGTTTTGGGTAGCGGTTTAGCGCAAATTTCGCCACGTTCAAATGTTAGATTAGCCAATGATATTTTGTCACAAAATGGGGCTATCATTTCAGAATTTTATCCATTTGAAAAAGCAAGATCCGAATACTTTCCGCGCCGCAATCGTATTATTAGTGGATTAAGTTTAGGGACATTTGTGGTTGAGGCATCGGAAAAAAGTGGATCACTTATTACTGCTCGTTATGCGCTTGAACAAAATCGTGATGTTTTTGCTTTGCCGGGTGATATTGATAATCCAAATAGCCATGGAAGCCATTATTTAATCCAACAAGGCGCTTATCTGGTTACCAAACCAACCGATATTTTAGAACATTATAGTGGCTTTTTATCATCACTTAATCGACAGAATAATCATGAAAACAAAGAGTGTAATACCGTTTTATATCCAGAAATTTTTGCTGTTATTCATCATCAGCCTATTGCTGTTGATACAATCGCTACGCTAGTTGATTTACCCATTCCTGAGTTAACCATTAAATTATTAGATATGGAAATAGCTGGCTTAATTATCACCGTCACCGGAGGCTATATTCGTAACCGCACGATATAAAATTATCAGAAAAAATTGAGGAACGGGGTTTTTCAACATAAAAAACCGCTGTAAAGATACTGCGGTTCCTTAAAAAGAATAACTAAAAAGAATAACCAAGTTATTTATCGTCTACTTCAAGTGCAATTTCAGATAAGATAATGCCAGTATTATCAGCATAGATAAAGTCGCCAGAGAAGAACGTCACGCCACCAAAGTTAACGCGAATATCTATTTCACCAACACCTTGATCATCAGAGCCGACAGGAATTGCCGCTAGTGCTTGCACTCCAATTTCAGCATCAGCAAGATAATCTACTTGGCGCACAGCACCATAAACAATAATGCCTTCCCATTGGTTTTGTAGGGCAATATCAATTAATTCGGCATCTATCAATGCTCGACGCACCGAACCACCGCCATCAATAACCAATACTTTCCCAGCACCATTGGATTGTAACACTTCGTACAAAATGCCGTTATCTTCAAAACATTTCACGGTGACAGCTTGGCCAGAAAATGAAGCCACACCACCAAAGTTACTAAATATCGGTTCGACAACGTTCACATCTTCTGGGTAGTAATCGCAAAGAATTGATGTATCAAATTCCATGGTCGAGTCTCCTTATACTGTAATATCTATTCGGTTCTAGTATAACGCTAATATGAAGTAAAACGATATAAATTTGGAATAAACGTGAGCTAGCTCAAAATAATACCTAAACAATAAAGTAAATTAGTCAATAAAGCAAGTTTGACCATTTGTACTAATAGTGGCACAGCGTCTTTATTCGTATTAAATTTAAACACCATGTACATATGTTTGAGATACAACGGCAGTGCTAATAGGAAGATACCACTGCAATAAGTGTGTAACTGTTGATAAGCAAATAAACCAAAAAAAGATAATGATACAATTAACAAAACTAACTGATAACAACAACCATAAGTTTTGCCAATCAGCACAATCAAAGTCCGTTTATGATGTTGTTTATCACTTTCATAATCACGCAAATTATTAATATTTAGCACTCCCACAGCCAACAAACCACTAGCTATTGCAGGAAAAACGATTGATGCTGATAAAGTTTTAGTCTGTAAATAATAACTGCCCATCACACCAACTAAGCCAAAGAAGATTAACACCGATAGATCACCTAAGCCAATATAGCCATAAGGTTTTTTACCGACAGTATAAGTAATTGCTGCGATGATTGAAGATAAACCTAATAAGATAAAAATTAATAATTGATAACCGTTATTACAGGCTAACCAAAGTAGAGTCAATCCTGAGCAAACACACAATATAATGGTGATCCAGATAGCTATTTTTAACTGATTAAGAGTGATTAGACCTAGCTGTAAACCACGTTGATGGCCGATTAAATTGTGTTTATCGCCACCTTTAACCGCATCACCATAATCGTTGGCTAAATTTGATAAAATTTGTAACAACGCTGCAGTAATCATTGCTAATAACATAATTATTAGATCAAAAGAGTGTTGCCAATAGGCAAGCGCATTGCCCAACAAAATAGCAGAAAACGATAAAGCTAATGTTTTCGGACGTAAACTAATAATCCATGGATAACATTTATTGGCCATATAACTGTTTTTTTGCGAAAAAATCAATCATTCATCATATCAGTAATTGATAGTATATTCATCCATTAGCACTAACTAATTGATGGTTTATTATCAATTTTTTTATTATTGGAATGCATAAATTTCTTTATTTTTCTGATGTATCCTCTGACTTTACCCTCTCGTAATGCAGCAATAAAAAAGCCTAACGAACCATAAATTGCACCAAGAAATAGAATCATAAAGATATTAAATAAATTATCTGATAAACCTAATCCCATCTGATTTACTCCAGCAATCATATTGGTTGCCCAGGTCGATGGTAACATCCGTGATACCGTTTGTACCCATAACGGCATAGCATCAAGTGGCCATATGGTACCGGATAGATAAAATACCGGTGTTGTCAAAAAAGCTAAAGTTAAATAAATCATCTCGGTTCGATGTAAACATTCAGTCAGTAATTTACTTAAACCTAATACGCCTAACAATAGCGGAAATGTCATCACCAAAATCGCTGGTATACTAGCTAATTGCCGATAACCAAGCACCCATGGCCATAATCCAAACAGGACTAAAGACAAAAATAACCATATCGGAATAAGACCACATAAGCTACCAAATATGACAATTTTTGGCGGTTTGCCTTGTGGCAGTGAATGCAAAGTTAGATTAGTTCGTGTTGAAGCTATTAAAAAGGTATGTTGCAATAACATAACTAACAAACCAGGGAAAGTTATCGCCGCAAAACTGATACCAGCATTATAAAGCGGCATTGTTTGCCCTTTAATTGGTGATAAGATGATATTAATCTGTGGATCAGAAAAACCACTATTCCGCATCACCCGGGTATTATATTCGGTCAATATTTGTTGATATATTCCTCTAATATCCACCTGTATCAAACCATTTGCTAAACGGCTAGATGCATCGCCATAAGCAGGGATTGTCACATCCTCACCATTCAATAGTCGCTTTTCAAAATCCCGTGGAATGGTGAACACCGCAAATAATTTACGGCTGTTAATATCATCGTAGGCTTGCAATGAATTTTCATAAGTAAGCACATCAATTTTGGAACTGGTATTTAAAGAACGAATCAGACTTCGACTGGTGGTAGTATGATCTTGATCAACAATCGCAACCGGTAAATTGGTGATGGTACCATTTACATATACTAAACTCATTAACGAGACAGACACTAACAGCAACAGCCACATTGGTCGCATTAGCATATAAAAAAACATCTTTACTGCTGAAGATAAAAAGAGCTTAAGCATGCCAATATTGCCTCTTACTGTGAATGTAAACGTTTGACTAAACGTTTTCTTACTAATACTGTAATAATTATTGGATAGATCATTAAAATAGCGCAGGTTTTCAATACCGACATATAACTAGAATGCCGTAAAAATAGATCGAATAATTTATTAAGCGCATAGGTTAAAGGTTCAAGTGACGAAATAAATCTCGCTATCCACGGCATTGACAGTTCTGGCACAACTACCCCCGAATAAGTTAATGCCAATCCAACTAATACCCCAATATAGGTATAGGCATCTAATACATTTTTGGTAAACGAATAAAGTAAAATACCGATACTTTGTGCTGCAATCACATAAAAAAACACTACTAGCATCATAGCGAATGGCGAACCGGATACTCGAGCATCAGAAAATAACACCAGCATTGCAATTTCAAACATTAATAACATAGTATACCAAATGGTATAAGGTGCTAATTTACCCAAAACAAACGGATAATTAGGTCGAGTTCGTTTAGGTAATTTTGATAAAATATAAATAGTTGTCGTTACAACAAATAATTGTAATAGATGTACCACTGCAGAAAACTGCTGAAAGTACATTGAGTTACCACTGGCATTAAATAGCCCATCATAATTGAAATTAACTTGTGCAAGTTTTGGTACTGGCAAACCAATACTCGTCGCCATAGTGGTACGATATTGAGTATTTAATGAGGCAATCAAACCTGAATAATCCATTATAGAATAGAGGCCAGCACTATAGTATAAAGCATTATAATAGAGCATCGGCGTTGGTTGACGACCAGCTAATACATCAGCTTCAAAATTAGGTGGAATATATAAAATAGCGTAGATTTTTGCTTTTTCTAAATCGCGTTCTGCGGCCTTAAGCTGATTATCATAATTGAATAAATTTGCATGCGCACCAGCATTAAGATCGCGAACAATTTCACGAGATAAAGTACTTTTATCTTGATCGACATAGCCTACTGGTAGATCAAATAACACACCTCGATAAAAGATACTACTGATGATTACAAAGATAATCAGCGGTAAAATCCACATTAACCAGTGGAAAGTAAAGCGCTTAAATATATCTGGGATTTCATCGTTAAATGCGTCTTTAAAGCGATGCCAGAAGTCTAAAATTAGTTGTCGATTTTCCATAATGTACTCATACCTGCACGTAAGCCTTCTACAGGTTTAGTTGGATAAAGTCTAATTTCAAACGTTTTTAAATCAAAATCACCAGTCGCTCGGGTTGCCCGCTTAGTAGCATAATCTCCCATTGGCGCAATAAAACGAATTTCAGCTTCAATTTCTTTATTACCAAGCGCAGGAATTTCCAGCTTAACATGATCACCTTTGTGAATATTAGGCATAATATTTTCACGCAGATTAAACACAAAATAAGCTTGCGGTAAGCGAATAACCGTTAATAGTGGACTATTAGGATTAAATAGCTCGCCAACTTCAGCAGGAATTGAACCTACTTCCCCGTCTACTGGGGCTTTAACTTGCAAATCATCGTATTGGATCTGTAGTTGTTTAAGCTGTTCTTCGGCTTCTTTTAATTTAGCATTATAGATTTCACGTTGTTCAACCCGATCGCCATTTTTAGCTTGATCTAAATTAGCTTGAGCTGACAACACTTGTTGATAAGCCGCATCGCGAGTTTTTAGCGCACTATCTAATATTGATTGAGAGACGAAGCCTTTGGCCGAAATCGCTTTGTTACGATTGTATTCTTTAGAGGCGTTATCGTAAGCAACTTTAGCTTGTTCAAGTAATGCTTCATAATAACGAATACTCTCTTCACGAGTACCATTTTGAGAAAGTTGCACTTGTGCTTGTGCTTGCTCTCTGGCTGCTTCAGCGGCTTTAACTTGCGCTAATAATTCAGGACTATCGAGTGTAATTAAGATATCATTTTGCTTAACATCATCACCTCGATTGACATGAATAGTCTGCACTCGCCCCTTTGCTTTTGAGGAAATGCTAACATTAGGTGCATCCACTTCACCTTGCAAAATTAGCTGGCTACTATGAGCACGAATTAAAATCGTCATTGAAATTAAAATAACAATCAATGCAATTACAATAAAAATTTTTTTATTCATATATTTTTTAGATTAATAAGTATCAGATAAGACCTAAACAACTAGGATAATTGTATGTAATAAAGAATTAGCATACTTCAATTACAAATATTATATCATGGGATATCGTGCTAAATTTAAACAATCTAAGCTATATTTTATGCTCAAATAAGAATTAGAAAGAATTATTTACAACTATATTACAGATTATTCTATTTTAGCCTTAAATAAATTTCAATAATTGTAAACCATCATTTTAATAGATTTCATTTATAAATGTTATCAGTCAAAAGAAATAGATAAAAACCTACTTATTTAGTATGATATTTTTTAATTGAAATAATAAGGCTTAAAATATGCAAAAAATAATTATTATTGGCGGTGGTGCTGGCGGTTTAGAGCTTGCTACCGACCTAGGCGATAAATTAGGCAAAACTGATAAAGCTCAAATTACCTTAATTGATAAAAACAGTTATCATTTATGGAAACCACTATTACATGAAGTAGCAACTGGTGTACTTGATGAGCAAGTTGATAATATTTATTATGCATCGCAAGGACAACAGCATAATTTCGAATTTACCCAAGGTACCTTCACCAACCTTGATCGCAAACAAAAGCAAATTAGCATTATCAATCATAATGATGAAACTGTTCTTGTTGATTATGATATTTTAGTTATTGCTATTGGTAGCACTTCTAATGACTTTGGTACCCCTGGTGTGAAAGAACATTGTATCTTTTTAGATGACCAAAATGCCGCTATTCGCCTACGTGAAACCTTAATTAATAAATTTACTGGTTTTTGTTCGATCATTGATGACGATCAATCCAAAAAAGAAGATAAAATTCATATTGCTATCGTTGGCGGTGGCGCGACTGGTGTTGAATTAGCTTCTGAACTACCTCATATGGTGGAAACGTTTGGTGCTTGCGGTCGAAATAAAATGTGTTCCGATCTGTTAGATGTTTCAGTTATTGAAGCAACCGATCGTATTTTACCGGCTTTACCAGAAAAAACCGCAGCTAGTATTACTAACACACTAAAAAAACAAGGAATTCATGTATTAACTAATACCATGATCACTAAAGCGGAAAGTGATGGATTTTATCCGAAAGAAGGCGAAACCATTAAAGCCGATATGATGATCTGGACTGCCGGTGTTAAAGCTCCTGATTATTTAAAAGAGATCGCTGGTCTAGAATCAAGCCGATCAAATCAATTAGTGGTAAAACCAACATTACAAACATCTCGTGATGACAGTATTTTTGTTATTGGTGATTGTGCATACGCAATGCAAGACAATGGTCATGCTTCACCACCTACCGCTCAAGCAGCTCATCAAATGGCAAAAATTTGCTATGAAAATATTGTTAGATTATTAAACAACCAATCATTAAAAACATTTAAATACACTGATAAAGGTACTGTGATTTCATTACATGATACTGCTGAAGGTGTAGTCAAATTAATTGGTAATAGTGAAATGGGAGTGAAAGGATTTTTCGCTTTAATGATCCACAAACTACTCTATCGTATGCATCAAGCAAGCTTACTTGGTATTTTTAAAACTATTCGTTTCGCCAGTGCTAGCAAATTTATGTATAAAACCAAATCAACTTCGATTTTTAGTAATCGTGATTAATTGCTAAAAAATATTTAACAGCTACTGAAAAATTTTGTTAAGTAGCTGTTTTCGCTTATACTATTATCATAATTACAATTTTTAGATAATAGATGATGCGTTTTATTTTCATTTTTAGTTTACTTTTCGCTAGTTACACAGCTATAGCAAATTATCAGCCACATGATGGCGATGTCATTTTCCAATCTTCTCAATCAAATCAAAGTAAAGCCATTGAGCAAGCAACAAATTCACCTTATAGTCATGTAGGAATCATTTTTATTAAAAATGGCAAACCTTATGTTTTTGAAGCAGCAAGTAAAGTTATTTATACCCCGTTAGATAAATGGATAAATCGTGGTAAAAATAAAACATATGTGATTAAACGGTTAAAAAATCATTCTTTATCTCAGCAAGAAATTACCAGTTTAAAACAAGTTGCCCATAAATTTGAAAACAAACCTTACGATATTTGGTTTGGTTGGGATGACAAATATATTTATTGTTCAGAATTAGTGTGGAAAATTTATAATCGAGCGCTTAAATTAAAAATTGGTCAATTACAAACAATTAAAGATTTTAATTTATCATCGCCAGCGGTTAAACAAAAACTAAAAGAACGTTATGGTAATAACATTCCATATCAAGAAACGGTGATATCACCGGTTGCGATATTTAATTCACCACTACTTATCACTGTTGATAAGCGGGATTAAATTAGTAATAATCTTTTTATTGGTGCAAAGCTTTTACGATATAGATGATTCACGCCATGTTGTTCAATGGCGTTTAAATGATCTTTGGTTGGATAGCCTTTATGTTTAGCTAAACCATATTGAGGGTATAACTTATCAAGCTCAACCATTTCACGATCACGGGTCACTTTGGCTAAGATCGATGCAGCACTAATTTCAGCCACTAACAGATCACCTTTAACCACTGCTTGGGTTCGAATACCAAAATTAGGGCACCGATTACCGTCAACTAACACATAATTTGGTTTAATGTTTAAGCCAGACACGGCTCGTTGCATTGCCAGCATGGTAGCATGTAGGATATTGAGTTCATCAATTTCATCAACCGATGCTCTAGCGACACACCATGCTAATGCATTTTGTTTAATAATATCAAAGAGTGCTTCACGTTTTTTTTCTGATAATTTTTTAGAATCAGTTAATCCCTCAATCGGTTTATTCGGATCTAAAATCACCGCAGCAGTTACGACATCGCCACAAAGTGGTCCGCGACCAACTTCATCAACACCGGCAATTAATGTCGCATCAGGGTAAGTAAACTCTAATAACAAGGGGAATCCTCTAATACATCTAATACCGCCTGGGCAGCTTGTTCATCAGCATTACAGCGAATTTGTTTATGTAAAGCTAAAAATGTTGCTTTTAGTTCGGTGTTGTCACTTTCTAAAAAAGGTAAAACATGATTAGCGATATTTTCTGGTGTACAGTCGTGCTGTAATAATTCAGGGACGATTTCTTTACCCGCTAGAATATTAGGTAGAGAAACATAAGGGGTTTTGATAAGTTTTTTTGCCAGCCAAAAGGTGAAAGCTTTCATTTTATAGCCAACAACCATTGGGCATTTAGCCAGCATACACTCAAGTGCCACCGTCCCTGAAGCTAAAATTGCAGCATTACTGGCAATCATAGCTTCCCGAGCATAACCATCTAATAATTGCAGCTTAAGCTCTGGTGCAATCTCTGCCTTTATTTGTTCAAATTCCGCTCTTCTTTTGCTATTCACTAATGGAACTACAATATGTAAATCAGGGAATTTATCACGTAACAATTGCGCTGCTTTTAAAAAAGGCTCAGATAATAATGTCACTTCGGCATGGCGACTGCCGGGTAATAAGGCTAAACATTGGCAATCAACAGGAATACCTAACTGTTGACGCATAGCTGTTTGATTGGGTTCGAGGGGAATATCATCAGCCATTTTATGACCAATAAATCGACAAGGTACATCAAATTTATCATAAAAGGCTTTTTCAAAAGGCAAAAAAGCTAAAATAAGATTGGTATTGCGTTTAATTTTAAATACCCGCTTTTGCTTCCAAGCCCAAACAGAAGGACTGACATAATGAATCGTTTTAATCCCAGCTTGCTTAAGTTTACCTTCTAACGAGAGATTAAAATCCGGCGCATCAATACCAATAAAAACATCGGGTTTGAGATCAATCAAACGTTTAGTAATATCACGACGAATAGCTAAAATACGCCGTAGCCGACCTAATACCTCAACAATCCCCATCACTGATAGCTCGTCCATTTCATACCAAGCTTGGCAACCTTCAGTTTGCATTAGTGGACCAGCAATACCGACAAATTTAATATTAGGATGGTGTTTTTTAAGAGTGCGAATTAAACCGGCACCAAGAATATCGCCAGATGTTTCACCAGCGACCAGAGCAATAGTTAACTGCTTATCTGTCATTAACGGATAATGCCTCGGGTTGAACGAGCAAAAAAGTCGTTAAACAGCTGTACTTCTGGATACTGTTTAGCTAGCATTGCAATTTCAACTTTTGCATCGTCAAGCGTTAATCCATTTCGATATAGAATTTTGTACGTGTTACGGATGGCTTGTAGTGCTTCTTTACTAAAGCCACGACGTTTTAATCCTTCATAATTGACGCCATGTGGTGTTGCGTGATTTCCTTGAGCAATAACATAAGGAGGTACATCTTGAGCAACGCCAGAACAACCGCCAACCATAACATGAGAACCGATTACACAAAATTGGTGTACTGCGGTCATACCGCCAATAATCACATGATCATCTAACTGAACATGACCACCAAGCGTGGCATTATTAGCCAAAATACAACGATCACCAATAATACAATCATGCGCAACATGGGCATTAATCATCAATAAATTATCACTACCAATACGAGTTAACTCACCACCTTGAACAGTGCCACGATGAATCGTCACACTTTCACGGATCAGATTGCGATCACCAATTTCAGTGCGAGTTGGCTCGCCACGATATTTCAGATCTTGGTTAACTTCACCAATTGAAGCAAATTGATAGATTTGATTATTTTGACCAATTTTGGTGTGTCCATTAACGACAACATGTGATTTTAAACAGGTACCATCACCTATTTCAACATGTTCACCAATATAACAAAAAGGCCCGATTTTGACATTATCACCAATCTTTGCCCCCTTTTCTATTACTGAACTTGGGTGTATTTCCGTTGCCATAGCAATTCCTTAATACATTTGGGATATTTCAAAATCAAAATTATTTACGAGCACACATCATCTCTGCTTCGCAAACTAATTTGCCATCGACTGTTGCAACACCATGGAACAATGCAATGCCTCGACGCTCTTTAATATATTCAACATCAAGCATAATTTGATCACCTGGCACCACTGGTCGCTTAAAGCGAGCTTTATCAATTGAAGCAAAATAATAAAGTTGACCTGGTGACAATTCTTCAATACTTTTAAAGGCTAAAATTCCAGTTGCTTGCGCCATCGCTTCTAAAATTAAAACGCCTGGGAAAATAGGTTTATTCGGGAAGTGACCTTGGAAGAATGGTTCATTTACAGTTACATTTTTAATGGCTTTTAATGTTTTACCTTTCTCATAACTAAGTACACGATCAACCATCAAAAACGGATAACGGTGTGGAAGTAAACTAATAATTTCTTCAATATCAAGGGTATTAAGTTCGGTAGTCAAAATAGCTATCCTTATACATTATTTGCTATAAATTATTTGTATTATAACTGAGGATACCACTTTCACTCAAGGAGTGATTTAAGCCACAAATTTTAAAATTCGTAATGACTAAAAAATCAAATAAATGCAATAAATTATCTAAATGATATGTAAATACTATTTTATACTATATTAGATCATATATAATATGTTCAATATTTAGCTAAAAAGATATTTAACTTGGAGAGTAGAATGAAATCATTTATAAAAATGACATTAGTAAGTAGTGCTATCGTATTAGCATTGGCTGGCTGTGATGACAAAAAAACCACTGAAGAAAACAAAGCACCAGCACCAGCAGCAACAACCACTGCACCGGCAAATAGCACTGAAAATGCTAATACCAATACGACAGAAAGTAAAACTGCAGCAACGACTGCGCAAAACTCAGCGGATAAAGTGACAATTTCAACTGATGCGCAAAAAGAAGCTTACGCATTAGGTTCTTCATTTGCTAACTATATGAAATCAAATTTAGAACAAAATGAAGTAACTGCCGATCAAGAATACCTAATCAGTGGCTTTAATGAAACCATGCGTGGTGCCTCACAACTTAGCCAAGATGAAGTTAAAAATATATTAGATGCTTTTGGTAAACGAATTCAAGAAGAAAGCCAAGCTCGTTTTGAAAAACAAAAAACTGAAAATACTGCTGCTGGTGAAAAATATCGCGAGGATTTTGCTAAGCAAGAAGGTGTAATTAAAACTAAATCTGGTTTAATGTATAAAATTCTTAATGAAGGAACCGGTCGTCATCCGTCAGCAGAAGATACCGTTATTGTTCATTATGTTGGTACATTAACAGATGGTCGTACATTTGACAGTTCTTATGATCGTAACGAACCTGCAACTTTCCCACTTAATGGAGTAATTAAAGGTTGGACAGAAGGCATCCAATTAGTTGGTGTTGGTGGTAAAATTAAATTAGTTGTGCCACCTGAATTAGGATATGGTGACCAAAGCTTCCCGAGTCAAGGTGACAAAGCAAGTATTACACCAGCATCAACGCTAGTTTTTGAAGTTGAACTACTTGGTATTGATGATGATAAGGAAAATAATCCAGCATCATCAACTGAGCCAGAACAAACGCAAGAGCAAAATCAACCAGCAGCTAACTAATTTGATGAAACCATTAAGTTATACATTGGTTATTATGGGTCCCGCTTATGGGACCCAATCTGCTTATTGTGCCTATCAATTTGCTCAAACACTGCTTGCAAATAGTAACCATTCAATTGCTAACATATTTTTCTATGCTGACGGCGTTTATAATGCTAATTGTTATAGTGATCCAGCCAATGATGAATTTGATCTAGTCAAAGCTTGGCAACGCTTAGCAAAACAGTATTCGTTAAAACTGACTGTTTGCGTAGCTGCCGCGCAAAGACGTGGTATCGGTGTAAATAATCTTGCCGAACATTTTGAATTAACCGGTCTTGGCGAGTTGAGTGAAGCAGTAGCAAGTTCAGATCGAGTTCTACAATTTTAAATATAGGCAGATAACATGAAAAAAGTAGCAATCATTATTAGCTCAGCACCACATGGCACTGCCAAAGGTCGAGAAGCATTAGATACCGCTTTAGCCCTTTCAACATTCAATCATATATCGGTCTTTTTTATCGGCGATGGTGTATTTCATCTATTAGCTAATCAACATCCAGAGTTGATATTAATGCGTGATTACATTGCCACTTTTAATATGTTGGAACTTTATGACATTGAAGATGTTTATGTCTGTAAAGCATCATTAGATGAACGTAAATTAAGCCAGACTCCCCTCAATATTGCAAACCAACTAATTGATAAGAATCAGTTAACTCAACTATTAGCCAATCAAGATGTGATTTTACGCTTCTAAAGCCTGCTAAAAAAACCGTTTCCTCAAAATTTTTATATAATCTTATCAATATTTTAGTTACCAAAAAATAGATCAATCGTTTTTAAAACAATATAAAAATCCCCATGACTTTTATCATTACTGATTAAGTCACAGGGATAATTTTACTAAAATTTGTTAGATAAAATTTCGATTAAACAAGTTTTTTCATTTGATCTGCAATCTTTTCAGCTTGTTGACCAACTACGATTTGTACGCCTGTTTTACCTAATTTTATAACTGCCATTGCACCTAGTGCTTTAGCTGCTTGTTCATCAATTAGATCGGTATCATGAACATTCAAACGTAAACGAGTAATACATGAATCAATATTAGTTAAGTTTTCTTTACCACCAATAACTACTAAATATTGTTCAGCAAGTTTAGATAAATCACCACCAACTGGTGCATTTTCTTGTGCTGATGTTTCTTCAGTAATTTCAGTTGCATTAGCAACATCATCTTCACGACCTGGTGTTTTAAGATTGAATTTCACAATTACAAAGCGGAATACGATATAGTAAACAAAGAAGAATACTATACCTTGTAGAATTAACATATACCAATGTACAGCTAATGGGTTACGAGATTGTAACAACATATCGATTAGACCTGCACTGAATGCAAATCCAGATATCCATTGCATTGTTGCAGCAATAAATAGAGAGATCCCCGTTAAAACAGCATGGATTACATATAACACAGGCGCAACAAACATAAACGCAAACTCTAATGGTTCAGTAATACCAGTAAAGAAGGCCGCAAAAGATGCCGCTAACATGATTGAAGCTGTTTTATCTTTATTACCTTTTTTAGCAGTATGATAAATTGCCAGTGCAGCGCCAGGTAAACCAAACATCATAATAGGGAAGAAACCTGCTTGATAACGACCAGTTATACCTGCAATCGCTTTACCAGATTCAATAGAACCTTGTCCGCCTAAGAAGTTAGGAATATCATTAACACCAGCAACGTCAAACCAAAATACTGAGTTTAAAGCATGGTGTAGGCCAACAGGAATTAATAAACGGTTAAAGAAGCCATAAATACCTGCACCTACTGAACCTAAATTCTTAATCCATTCACCAAAAGATACTAATGCGCTAAAGACCATAGGCCAAATAAAATATAGCACTACAGAAACAAGTAACATCACAATAGATACAATGATTGGGACCAAACGCTTACCACTGAAAAAAGCTAATGTTTTATGTAGTTCAACAGAACTAAAGCGGTTATATAGTTCAGCAGACATAATCCCAACTAAAATACCGATAAATTGGTTATTTATCTTGAAAAAAGAGGGAGATATCTGTGCCTCCCAACCTTTTACACTGGTATCAACACCTTCAAATAGGGCAATAGTATTTGGTGATAATAGTGTAGTAATGATTAAAAAGCCTACCAATCCAGATAATGCTGCTGCGCCATCTTTATCTTTAGACATACCATACGCAACACCGATTGCGAAAAGAATTGGCATATTATCGATAATAGCACTGCCGGATTTAATCAAAAATGCCGCAGCAATATTGTTGGCACCCCAACCATCTGAATCAATCCAATAACCAATACCTAAAAGTATTGCTGCAGCAGGTAATACTGCCACGGGCACCATTAAAGAGCGCCCAATTCGTTGTAAATAAGCTAAAATTCCCATAGTTTTGCCTCATATTATCATTAGGGAGTTACTTAAAAATAATAAAATCTCACATCGTTAAGTAAAAGAAGTAAGTCAAATATATTTGACATTATATTATTTTACTTCGCAAATTAAATGTTTGCTTTTTGTGATTTATATCACGCTTTTTTTTTGCTTAATTAGTTTAATATAGTAAAATAACTACAACATTTTTTACTTTAAAAAAAAAGATTTATTCAATTATATCAGAAGAGATTATATTTTATGAGACTTATTCCTTTAAAAAATGCGCAAGAAGTTGGCGCGTGGGTTGCTCAGCGCATCGTAAACAAAATTAATCAATTTAATCCAACTGCAGATCGTCCTTTTTTACTAGGTTTACCAACGGGAAGTTCACCATTAGTAATGTATCAACAACTAATTAAACAGTACCAAGCAGGTAAAGTAAGTTTTAAACATGTCGTGACATTTAATATGGACGAGTATGTCGGTATTCCTGAAGATCATCCACAAAGTTATCACACTTTTATGTATGAAAATTTCTTCAACCATATTGATATTGATAAAAACAACATCCATATATTAAATGGCAATGCAGCTGATATAGAACAAGAATGCCAAGAATATGAAGAAAAAATCAAATCCTATGGCAAAATCAATATTTTCCTTGGTGGCGTAGGCCAAGATGGACATATTGCATTTAATGAGCCAGGTTCTTCACTTTGTTCACGAACTCGTATCAAAACCTTAACTGAAGATACCATTATTGCTAATTCACGCTTTTTTGATAATGATATCAAACAAGTGCCAAAACATGCATTAACCATTGGTGTTGCAACATTAATGGATGCCGAAGAGGTAATTTTATTAGTTTGTGGACACAACAAAAGTTTAGCATTGCAAGCAGCGGTAGAAGGAAGTGTTAACCATTTATGGACTGTTTCCGCATTACAAATGCATCCAAAATCAATTATTGTTTGTGATGAGACAAGCACTGATGATCTTAAAGTAAAAACACTAAAATATTTTAAACAAATGGAAGCAGATAATCTTCAAGTAACCATTTTATAAAGGATAACTCAATGTACGCATTAACCAATTGCCGTATTTACACTGGTTATGAAATTCTTGATAATCACGCTGTTATTATTGACGGTGATAAAATTGCAAAAATTTGTAAACAAGAACAATTACCAGCCGACATCACCATTAAAGATTTACAAGGTGCTAATGTTGCACCAGGCTTGATTGATATCCAAGTCAATGGCTGTGGTGGTGTGCAATTTAATGAAACACTTGATGCACTAAGTATTGAAACCTTAGAAGCTATGCAAGCAACTAACCTTGTGTATGGTTGTACTAGCTATTTACCAACCTTAATCACCTCAACTGACGAATTTATGATCAAAGCAGTAAACGTGATGCGTGAATATTTAGCTAAGCACCCTAACCAAGCATTAGGTTTACATCTTGAAGGGCCTTATATTAATCCTGAGAAGAAAGGTATTCATAATATAAATTATATTCGTCAACCTTCACAGGAGATGATCGACTTTCTTTGTGCAAACGCCGATGTAATTAAAATTATTACTCTAGCCCCAGAAAAAGTTGATGCTAAACATATTAAACAATTATGCGATGCCGGAATTCACGTTTCAGTTGGACATTCTAACGGCCACTATGAAGATTGCCGTCGTGGTTTCAATGCTGGTATCCGCCTAGGTACACATCTATTTAATGCTATGCCTTATATTACTGGTCGCGAACCAGGTGTTGTTGGCGCAATTTATGATGAACCTGAAGTGTATGTTGGTATCATTGCTGATGGTCAGCATGTAAGTTGGGCGAATATCCGTAATAGCCACAAAATTAAACAAGATCATTTAATTTTGATTACTGATGCGATGTTATTAGCTGGTTCTAATTTAACTTCAGGAGTATTTGCTGACAAAACTATCTATTATAAAGATGGCCGTTGTGTTGATGAAAATGGCACGCTAGGTGGATCAGCATTAACCATGATTGAAGCAGTAAAAAATGCAGTAGAGTATGTTGGTATTGCTTTAGATGAAGCATTAAGAATGGCAACACTTTATCCAGCCAAAGCGATTGGTGTAGATAAACAACTTGGTACAATTAGTGAAAGCAAAATTGCCAACTTAGTTATTTTTAATCGTGATTTTTCAAATGTGAAAACTATTGTTAATGGAGAGATGAGCCGTTAGAATGTCGGATAGTTAATGAAAATATTGAGATAAAATATGACCTTTAATTATCTACACCTAGTCGGCAATGCTGAACTAATCAAACAATTAAATTATGCAATGATTTATCGTTTGATTGTTCAGCAAGCGCCCATTTCACGTATTCAACTCGCCGAAATTAGTCAATTAGCACCCGCTAGTATTACCAAAATAACTCGCCAACTTCTTAAAAAAAATATGATCAAAGAAGTTGATGCCCAACAATCAACAGGGGGAAGACCTGCGGTTTCAATACAAGCAAAATTTAGCTATTACCAGACAATTGCTATTCAGTTGAGTCGTTCACATGTCACAATTGAACTTTATGATCTAGGAGCCAATTGCTTAATATCTGAAGTTTATCCATTGACTACTTTTACGGAACAGTTAGCACAAGAATATTTAATTGCACTAATTAAACAGTTCATCGAAAAAAATAATAAAAAAGTTAAACACCTTGTTGCCATCTCAGTAGTACTACCGGGCTTAATTGACTCAGTTCGCGGAATCATTCGTTATACCCCACATATTCAAGTTAAGGCATGGCCTTTAGCGGATGTATTACGTGATCAGTTTAATGTTTCGATTTTTATTGGTAATGATATTCAAAGTTTGGCATTAGCTGAGAGCTATTTCGGCTCAACTCAAGATGTTGATGATTCAATTTTAATTCGTGTACATCGTGGTGTTGGTTCAGGAGTAATTATTAATCAACAATTACTTACTAACCATAACCAAACAGCTTGTGAAGTTGGACACATCCAAATTGATGCATTAGGTGAACGTTGCCATTGTGGAAATTTTGGCTGTTTAGAAAATCGTGTAGTTCACAAGGCCATTGAAGCACGAGCAAAACAGATGATAGAGCAAGGTTATCCGACTAAATTAAGTTTAGATAACATGAATATCAGCAATATTTGCAAATATGCCAATCAAGGAGATGAGTTAGCACTTAAGTTAGTTAAAGATGCCGGTGAAAATCTGGGTAGAGCTGTCGCGATAATGGTGAATATTTTTAACCCACAACGGATTGTATTAGCTGGCGAATTAACAAAATCACCCGATGTATTATTAAATGCAGTAACTAGTGCGTTAAATGCTCAAAGTTTAGAAGAGTTAAGAAACAATCTAACTATCAATTGTTCAACACTTAATGACCGTTCAGCAATTGGTGCATTTGCCTTAGTACAACAAGCATTATTTAACGGTTCGCTGTTAATGACCTTGTTAGAAACGATCTAATAAATTGCTTTACAATAAAAATAAAAGCCCATAAATAGGGCTTTTGTTATTCATCATTAAGCTAAGATGCGTAGCATTCTTCGTAATGGTTCAGCAGCACCCCATAATAACTGATCGCCAACTGTAAAGGCTGATAGATACTCTTTACCCATATTCAATTTACGTAACCGTCCAACAGGCGTACTTAAAGTACCTGTAACCGCAGCTGGAGTCAGTTCTCGCATAGAAAGTTCACGATCATTTGGTACAACTTTAACCCAATCATTATGAGCAGCAAGTAGTTTTTCAATCTCAGGAATGCTGATATCTTTCTTCAATTTAATCGTGAACGATTGACTATGGCAACGTAATGCCCCAACTCGTACACAAAGTCCATCAACGGGGATAATTTGACTTGTTCCTAGAATTTTATTGGTTTCCGCTTGGCCTTTCCACTCTTCACGACTTTGACCGTTATCAAGAGCTTTATCAATCCAAGGGATTAAACTGCCCGCTAAAGGCACGCCAAAATTATCAGTTGGTAAACTACCATCACGCATTTTTTGCGTCACTTTGCGTTCAATATCTAAAATAGAAGAGTTAGGATCTTGTAGTTGTTTAGCAACTTCTGCGTTTAACATTCCCATTTGAGTAAGTAATTCACGCATATGACGTGCACCACCACCAGAAGCAGCTTGATAAGTTGACACAGAAACCCAATCGATTAAGTTTTCAGCAAATAATCCACCAAGTGACATCAACATTAAACTTACTGTACAGTTACCACCAACAAAAGTTTTAATGCCTCTATCTAAAGCTGATTGAATGTTAGCTTTGTTCACTGGATCAAGAACAATAATTGCATCATCTTCCATACGTAAAGTTGACGCAGCATCAATCCAATAGCCTTGCCAACCGGTTGCTCGCAATTTTGCATAAATTTCAGAGGTATAATCACCTCCTTGGCAGGTAACAATAATATCTAATGCTTTTAAAGCATCAATATCATTGGCGCTTTGTAATATTCCTGTTTTTCCACCAAACGAAGGAGCTGCTTGACCAGCTTGAGAAGTAGAAAAGAAAACAGGATTGATATAATCAAAATCATGTTCTTCAACCATACGTTGCATAAGAACAGAGCCCACCATTCCTCGCCAACCGACAAAACCAACATTTTTCATATTTTATTTCCAAAAGTAGATGTTATATAAAGAAATATTCATTTACTATTAAAGCAAAAAATCACCATAAAACAAGTCAGATAAGAATTATTTTTGTAGTCGCGGATATGATAACGTGGTGTTATATATAATTTTATCGACAAAACTGAAGGTGACACAAAAACTAGTACATCATAAACTAGTCACTAATATTTGTTTTCCACATAAAAAACACCATCATATCGATAAAATAATTAATAAAATGGCCATCTTCTTGGTTAGCTATAATAAAGACGTTTTCATTTTGAGAACGATTTATCTCACCGAGTCGGGCTGCAAATTTAGCACTCTGCCAAGGAGATACACGTGCATCTTGTAAGCCAACTGAAAGCATCACAGGTGGGTAGTTAACACCTTCACGTAGATTAAGATAAGCATCGATAGTTTGCAGATTTTTAAATTCCTGTTTATTGAAAGGCGAACCAAATTCCGCAAAATTCACACTACCAATTGGTATTTGATCTAAGCGGCTCATATTCAACATACCTGAGGTAATTGATGCGGCGGCAAAAAGTTCTGGATGTCTGGCTAATGCAGAGCCAATTACAATACCACCTGCACTGGCGCCACTTATGACTAGCTTGGATGAATTGGTGTAACGATGATCAATAAGATATTTTGCGCATTTAATAAAATCATTGACTGAATTTATCTTATTTTTTCCCTTTCCATCATAATGCCATTTAGGCCCTAACTCACCACCACCACGAATATGGGCAATGGCAATAATACCACCTTTCTCAAGCCAAATTAAACGAGTGGTATCATAATAATTAGGATAACTATTTTCGCCATAAGCGCCATAAGCCGTTAACCAAGTTGGATTATTGCCATCAAGTTTAATTCCTTTTCGATGAATAAGTGTAAGAGGAATAAGTTCGCCATCATTGGATTTAACCCATTTTTGCTCTGATTCATAATCTGCAAATAGTGATGCATCAGTCTTTATTATTTTAGAATCTTCAATTAACTGACTATCAGGGTCATATTGCCATATTTTTGGTGACATGTTCCAATTTTGTTGGGTAAATAAAATCTCTTTATGATCTGAACTAGAAAAAATAGCCGTTACCTCGTTACCATCACTAATAGGAATCATTTTGATATTATGCAGATCGGAAAAAGGAATAGTCACAAATTTATACTTTCCAGAGTTATAATAAGCAAGATAAATAGCATCTTTACTGACTGTAAACAGATCCAATTCGCCTTTTTTCCATTCAATTATTTTTTCTTCTGGAGAATGGATATGATTAAGGTTTAGTCGAGAAATGGTATAACCTGAAAAGTTGTTATATTTAGCCAAATAAAGCCAATTATCTCGCAGCAAAAAATTGGTTACTTTTTGTTTTCTATCGATGATTTTTTTCCAATGTTTGTTTTCCAGATTAAGAGAGTTAGAGTCGGTTAAATACAAATCTATGGTATCACCGGATATCGAAGATTCTACTGAGACAACTGCCCAATTGGCTGATAGCGATAAGTAGGTATATTGGTCAATATTAGCTTGATAATTCTCAATATTAGCTTTACCAAAAATAGCCAAATCCTTGTCACTATTGGAGCCTAAACGATGAAGATAAAGTTCTTCCGTTCCTGACTTTCGATTACCGGAATCAGCAAAATTATTACGATGATAGAAAAAAGATAAATTATCATTCGCCCATACTAAATTTGAGACAGTTATGCCGGATAAGCTATCGGCTAGATGTGCTCTAGTTTTTACATTAATCACTTTGATTGATGAAATTTCAGAATCATTTTCAGAAATAGCATAAGCAACATACTTACCATCATTTGAAGGGTACAAATTATATATATAACCAACTGGTGGGTCGACTAATAATCTTTCTTTGCCGAATCGATCTTTAACAAACAAACGGTTATAAGGATGCTTATTTGTTCGTTTCAAGTAAAAAGTATTATCACCCTTTAGTCTAATATTATGAATTATTGGTTCAGTTCCATAATCTGTTAATTCACTGAATCGTTTTTCAATCAATGAGAACAAATCGAGTTTTTCAAGAATTTTCATTGAACGATTTGATTCAGATAATAACCAATTATTAGTTAGATCCTTTTCTGTTTCCATCCAACCATAACTGTCAACTGCTGAATAAGAGTTATTCGATACACAACTAATGCAGTTTACTAATGATAAAAAGACGATAATGATAAAAAAAATTTTTTTTAACCAGAACATTATTGATTTCCTTTTATCATGCTCTATAAAAAATAAAACTAGAATAATTATCTAGTTCTATCATTTATATCTTAATGTATCAAATGATTATTATTCATTCGTTTTGGCTTACTCTTCGTCTAAGATATAGATTATTATTGCAATTTAGATAATTAGTTTTTGATAAAACAAAGCCCGAATTATCGGGCTTATTGTAGTTTTGTGCGTTGGCAATTTTAGAAATCTTCATCACTTGGTTCATCTACAGCCATTGCGGCCATATTATACCGCTCAATCCCTTGAGTTCCGGCTTGTATAATATCTGGTAATAATGTTACTAGATTTGCGTCAGTGCGTTGCATAAAGGTTTCTAACAACATAGGGACATTTACACCAGTGACTATTTCTATAGTAGGAAAATCAGCCATCAACCTAACTAAAGTATTAAATGGTGTGCCACCTTTTAAATCAACAAAACAGACAATTTCGGAGCCAAAATGCTGTAACTCTTCTAGCTTTTGTTGCAGTTGTTGTTGAAAATCATCTGTTGATTGCCCCATTGCAAACGAAACCGCTTCACACTGAGATTGTTTACCACAAATCATTTCAGTCGTTTCAATTAAGCTTTTCGCTGTTGAACCATGTGTACTGACTAATACAGAAATCATCGATTTAAGTTCCTATTTTAGTAATCTAAACAACGATAATAACGACGGATTGACATTGGATGACGATTTAAATGTTCAACATAAGCATCGATACGATTATTGATAGCACGGAAAACAAATGGTGAAAGATTTCCACGATATTTTTCTGATATACCTGGTAATTCATAATCTTTGGTATCAATAATAGTATAATTACCACAAATTTGCGGTAAGAACTTAGCGACTCTTTCACTTAATGGGCGTTGAGTATCTTCACCGACATAAACGGTTACCGCAGTATCACGATCAATAACTTCTAATGTACCATGGAAAAATTCCGCTGACTCAATTGATTTTGAACGTAACCAGTGTTGTTCTTCCCAATAACACATAGCATGAGAATAAGTTGCCCCCCATTGATTACCCGCGCCAACAAAATAGTGCATTGAATCATTATGATGTTTTTCAGCAACTTCTTGACCAAATTTATCGGCTTTTTTCGCAACAGCAACAATATTTTTAGCAAAATGTTGATCCATTTGTTGGTAGAACTCGTCATAATCAGGGAATTCTCCAGCTAAAAACATTAAACGATCAGCAGTCATAAAGAATTTTAATTGTTCATTCATTGGATAAACAACTACATGATCAGCCATATTTCCTAATGGAGTATCAGCTTTATCCATGAAAGCAAATACAGTTGAACCAACTTCTTTTTGAATTTTTTCAATAGCAGCAACCACTTCTTGTGTCGTACCAGTTACTGATGAAATAATGATAAGCGTATCTTTAGTGATACGTTTGTTGCCAGTTACTAAATATTCAGCAGCGTGTTGCACAAAGGTCTCAATCGCTGTTTTTTCTTTCATATGTACAACTGCTTGCATTGATGATGCATAAGTACCACCAATACCTAACCAACAAACGTTACTATAACCACGCGCGTGGATTTTATCAATAAATTCATTGATTTGTGGTCTTAATGCTAATGCACCATTCATGCTGTCTAATTCTTTCTTTTCGTCATATTTTCTCATTTTTAAATCCTCTTAATTTTCGAGCTAGTTATTTCATCAAATTCTGGATAGGTTGATTTTTCAAGGTTATGACCTTTTAATCGTGAAACTTGGTAACTTAATAGATGAATCGGTATTGTCATAAATAGTGATGCGTACAATTCATCTATATCAATATTAAGACACAAATCGTCTTGTTTAACGTTGCTACTGTTATTGGCGTAAATCGTAGAAATATTTTTAACATGTTTAGTTAAAAATACTTTTAACAATTCAGCACGGCTAGATAACACGCCATGTGGTTCAAGAAAAACGATATTATCATTCTCATGTAAACCTAAATATGGGCCATGCATATACTCCTCGAGCTCTTTACCAAAAGCACTATTACGTATAGTTTCGGTAAACTTTGTTTCACCTTCTCGAGCAATACCATAGGTTGCACCGTAGCCAATAAATATGACTCGTTGAGAATGATAAAATTTGTGTTGATATTGATTTACCCAAGCTTGCGATTGTTCAATAACTTTAGGTAGCAAACCTGCAACTTTTCTAAGTTGATCGAAATAACTAGCAAATTGTTGATCATCCATGCTGCCATTTTTTTGTGCAATGACTAAAGCAATAATTATCAAATCAAGAATCGTAACGCTATAACCAGCACTGACATAAGGCATTTCCTCAATAGGAATGCCCATAGATAACACATTATTACTAATTTTATATAATGGACTATCAGGATTGCTGGTAAGCGTATAGATAATTTGATTATTCTTGATAAACTCTTCAACTAAATGAATCGTTGAATAGCTTTCACCCCCTTGTGAAATAGCAAAATAGAGGGTATTAGGATCGCTGTAATGTAAATAATTAGCAGCGATTGAAGGATCTTCAATATAAACGGGAACCTTTAAGATTTTACTCATTAAAGGTCTCGCTCCATAAGCTGCGTTAGAACTTGAACCTGTAGCAAAGATAACAATTGAGTTAAATTGTTTAACTTTACTTGAATCAATAGTATCAACAAACAATGTTTGATAATTGTCTAAAATACTTTGATAGTATTCAGGTTCTAATGCTACATAATCAGCAATACTTTTCATTACATCTTCCTTTTTATTAACCTAGTAATCCACTCCAAGCACCAAAGACACCAATACCTGCAATCATTAATAAGATCCAATGTGCTTTTAGTCCTTTTCTGTCTAATAAAAAGATAAATAAAGTAAATAATAACGGCAATATTTGCGGAACAATACCATCGAAAATATCCTGTAATGACGTAGCATCAGAGCCTGAGCCAATGGTTAGTGGCATATTTAATGTCACCATCGTCGCCACCATGGCCCCTACAACCGAGAGCCCCAAGATAGATGCGCCATAAGACAATTTATCCATCAAGCCAGTTTTTTGTACTTTTTCAATAAAAGATGCACCAATGTTATAACCAATAAATAGACCAAAATAACGAGCAATAATGGCTGGAATATTGAAAATTAATAAAAATAGTAGTGGCCCTAAGATATTACCTTGCATCGCCAGTGAAGTACCAATACCTGTTGCAATAACCCGTAATGTTCCCCAGAAGAATGAATCTCCCAAACCACTTAGTGGTCCCATTAATGCAATTTTGACGTCATTTATTGAACTTTCATCAAAATTTTCATTTACGGCATTTTGCTCTTCCATAGCAATAGAAATACCTAATGGGAAAGTAATTAACCATGGCGTAACATTATAAAACTCTAAATGTCGTTGATAAGCAGTAGTTAATTGTTCTGGTTTTTGGCTATAAATTTTTTCTAAAGCAGGACGAATCGCAAAAGAATAACCTAGATTCATTTGTCGTTCATAGTTCCATGACCACTCAGCAGTGAAAGAGCGCCAAAATGTTCGCATTAAATCCTTTTTAGTAATTAAATTAGAATTCTTCATCTTCATAATTGATCTCCTGTCCTACTAAAGCATTGCCTGATTGATTATTAACTTCTTGATTGTCTGAGGTGGTAAGTTTTTTGCCGGTAAATGAAGAGTAACCGGTAAGAATTAACGCCATACAAGCGCCAAAAACAGCAACACCAGTGACAGGTACTTTCATATATACTGCTACAGCAAAACCAAGAATAAAAAATGTTGCATTGGTTTTTTTGATCATAATCTTCATTAACATAGCAAAACCAAATGCAGGTAATAAGCCTGTTGCAATTCCTAAACCGTTAATGACAAACTCAGGGATCACATCAAGTAAGCCTTTTATTGCTTCACTTCCAAATAAGTAAGAAAAACCAACGACTAAGCCAATTGGTAGGTTGATAGAAAAGAACCCGCCGAAAATATTCATGCGATCAACGCCTTTACCATTACCTTCACTAGCATACTTATCTGCTTTATGCACAAAGTAAGGTAAAATGAACAAGAAACATAAGTTTTTAACAACTAAAACCAAAGAAGCAATTGGAATCCCTAAAGTTAAGGCAACTGCCGTACTTTTACCGGCACCAATCGCAAACGCGGTTCCTAATACACTACCTGAAATAATTTCTGGAGGGATAGATGCACCAATAGAAAAAGAACCAACAAACGCCAACTCTAATGTCGCACCGATAATAATTCCTTGTGTAACATCCCCCATTACTAGCCCAGCTAAGGTACAAGTAACTAAAGGTCTTGATAACATAGATGAACCTAAAAAGTATTCACCATTGGCTAACATAGCAATCAAGGCCAAAATAATTGCTGTAATAACAATACTCATTTTGTATTCCTTTTTGTCTATTTTTCAAATTTTTGCTTAGATTCACTTGGGATCTGTTGTATATACACTTCAACACCATCTTGTTGTAATCCAGCTAATAAGTCTGCTTCTAACTCTGTCAAATTAATTGTTTTAGAATAATTTTTGGTCCCTTCACGAGGTTTCGTTCCTCCTAAATTAAGACTAGTTATTTGTCCTTGAGTTCCTCGGATTAGTTTTTCTGCATCTTCTACCGATTCCACCACAATTAACATCTGATATTTATCTGTTACACCAGAATTAATAGCACCAATACTGTCATCAATTGACTTCATGACTAGTTTGGCATTTTCAGGTTTAGCTAATCGAATCGCTGATTTACGAAATTCATCATTAGCAACAGCATCGTTGGCAACTAAAATAGTATTAGCTCCAACATTATCGAACCATGAAACAACAACCTGACCATGCAATAAGCGGTGATCGACACGTAACAATTTAATCATTGGTTTTCTTCCTCCTAGGTGAAATCCACCACATATTTGGTATTACTAGCGAATTTGTATTCAATAGCAATCGGTTCGCTATTTATATCAAAATAGTGATTAGACACTTTAAATAATGGTTCATCAATTTGGCAGCGTAATTGCTTAGCCAATTCAGCATTGGCAACAATTAGCTGTAAATCTTGTTCTAATTTATCGACTTTTTTCTTACCCGAATTAGTAATTTCAAGCGCTGATAGCACTTTTATTATTGAAACTTGAAAATCAGGAAAATAGTGAAGGGGTAAAAGAAAAATCTCTTTTACTACACTAGTTTTAGCAACTTCTAAAAAACTAATATAATAAATTAGTGCTGACGGTTTTATCTTTAATAATTGGCTATAGTAAGGGCCAGCTTTTCTTAAATAATTCTCTTTAAGAATTTTTTTATGATGTTGATAAGTGCCCGGTTTAATAATACCAGTCATCTCAAGAATATTTTGGGTAGACAGCATTGGTGCAACAAATAAACCAACCCCTTTTTTTCGTACAACCAAATTTTTTTCTACTAATAGGTCAATGGCTTTACGAACAGTAGTACGACTGACATCAAAATCTTTTTGTAATTGAACTTCTGGGGAGAGCTCCGCACCCACACCATATTGACCCGAGTTGATCTGCCCCATTAAATGATCGGCAATTTTTTCAAACAATTTCATAATTGTTTTTCTCCATAATTGAAGATATTTTTCGCCGATAGATGATATTTAAATCGTTTTCCTGATAGATATTGCTCGGTATGTTCAAATGGTTGAAAGTTAATATCAAAGCTATTACTCGATACTTTATAAATGGGTGTCCCTTCAATAACCTCTAAATATTTGGCTTTATCTTCGGTTGCTGACTCATAAGTAATTTCTTCACGACCGTGACTTGGCTTGAATGGATAATTCTCTTTCAAAAATTGATAAAGAGAAACATTATTCAAATCGACTTGTTCTAAACCTTTAAATCTATTAGATGGTAAATATGTTACTTCGTAGGAAAGCGGAGTTTTGTTTAATATCCTTTGCCGAACAATTCTAATCAATTTTTCATTCGAACCAAAAAAAGATCTCAATTCAGCTGGCATATTAATAATTTGATTGGTGAGAACTTTAATATTAAGGTCAATATCGTCTTCTTTTTTAACTTCTTCACTGAAAGAAGACATTTTTAACATATTAATCTCAAAAATTTTATGCGGTTCCATATCAGTATCGTTTTGGAATACATAACCTTCCATAGCTAAATCACTTAAAGCGTTTCTTATTGTTGTACGACTTACACCAAAATGTTCTGCTAGTGCTCGTTCTGTCAATTTCTTACTAACAATAGTCGGATTAGCTTTAATCTGTTCTTCAACATAAATTTTTGAAGCTATTTCACGATATTCCAAAAAACACACTCCATTGATGGACTTTTTTATAAAATAGATATACGTTAATATAACGTAAACATTGTTAAAAAATAAACAAAAAAATACATGTTGTCAATTTTAAGTACCAAATTTGTTGTATAGATCACAGTTTTTATCATTATTTATAATTAAATCAATATGATATATTTTAAAATGTATGTATTTATTTGATTTGCAATAAAGAAAGACTTGAAGAAAACTCAATGTAAAAACGCAATTTTATCAAGTCATAAGAAGGAACTGAGTATAAAGCCTTTATTGAGTTAATTATAAAGAGCATGGTAAACATGCATAGTTACAGCTTAGCTAATTTAGAAGGATAAAAATGTCTAGTCGTTGCTAAAGCAACGCTGTCTCGTGCTACTCGGCTCGAACCTCTTATCGGTTCGAATCAAATGCGTCGGTGTAATAATAAAAAAGCCCACTCAAATGAGTAGGCTTTCTTATTAAATTGGTCGGCGAGAGAGGATTGACTCGCATTTCATGCTCGCCCTACGGGTCGTTGCTAAAGCAACGCTGTCTCGTGCTACTCGGCTCGAACCTCTTATCGGTTCGAATCAAATGCGTCGGTGTAATAATAAAAAAGCCCACTCAAATGAGTAGGCTTTCTTATTAAATTGGTCGGCGAGAGAGGATTCGAACCTCCGACCCACTGGTCCCAAACCAGTTGCGCTACCAAGCTGCGCTACTCGCCGTCAGAAATTGCTTCACATTCTAAATATAAAATGGGGTGGCTAATGGGACTCGAACCCACGACAACTGGAATCACAATCCAGGGCTCTACCAACTGAGCTATAGCCACCATAGAAGCAGGACGAAATATTACGCATAAAAAATAATATTGTCCAGCATATTTTTTAAAAATAATACCAATTGGTTATATTAAAAGCGTTAAAAGGTTATTCTTTTAGCGTTTCCCCAAAAAATTAGGCTTTATGCGACATAATATCAATTATCTGAGTGTCAGTTGCTTTCATACTATTACTAACAATCGCCCCTAAATTATTAATTGAAGTTTCAACACTATCACAAACAATACCTTCATTACCTGTAACACGAATTCGGTTTAGTGCCATTAATACAGCTTTAAATCCGGATGAAACCGAAGTTGAAACTTTCATTGCACAACTATTTGATGCACCATCACAAATTATTCCAGACAAATCACCAATCATGTTACATATGGCCATATTAACTGGCTCATATTGGCCTTTACCCAGTAACCACGCCATACCGGCAGCCGATCCCATGGCTGCTGTTGAGGCTGCACAAAGTGCAGATAATGGCGGAAATTTACTATGAATATAAATGGCAATGGTATGTGATAAAATAAGTGCTCTCGCTAATTGCTCTGGCATTGCCTCTAAATAATCGGCAACAACAACGACTGGCATAGTTGCAGTAATACCTTGATTGCCTGAACCTGAATTACTCATAGCCGGTAACGTTGCACCTCCCATACGAGCATCTGATGCAGCAGTAGTACGAATAATTACTTTAGACAATAGATCATCGGCTAATAAGCCATTTTTAGTTTGTTCATGTAATGTGGCCGCAATACTTAAGCCATAATCTCGTCTTAATCCTTCCTGAGATAAGGCATCATTTAATTCTGCTGAGTGTAAAATAAATTCGATATCAGCAAAATCAGCCTGCGAGGCAAACTCATATATCTGTTTTACCGACATTGATTTGATGATAACTACATCTTTCGAATCATCTTGCCTTTGGTTATCGGCTTTAAAAATTATTTCACCATTTTTTTCAATCAAAATCACATTAGTATGTGAGTTTTCAATACAGACGCGGACATGATCGTGACGAGTATAAATATTAGCTTCAGAATAAATAGCAGTATTATTATTGGCCATTTGCACATTAACTTTATGCTCATTGAGCATCGTTTTTGCTTGTTCGATCTGTTGTTGAGTAATATTTTTAAGGACTTCAAGACCAGCCTCAGCATCACCACCAATGGCACCAATGGCCGCTGCAATAGCTAATCCCACCATACCAGTACCCGGAACAGTAACACCCATGCCATTTTTCATTAAATTGGGCGAGACATAAGCATCAATGTGGCTAATTTCGTTTTTATCAATATATTGAGTTGCCGTAGCAGCAGCTAAAGCAAGTGAGATAGGTTCAGTGCAACCAAGTGCCGGCAAGACTTCATGTTTCACCAATTTGATTAATTGTTGCCACATTACTTGTTGTTCCATTTTTTATCTCCATATTACTAACCGTAATGTTAGCAAGTGAAACATTTAGCCACAAAATTAAGTGATTATTTTATTCTATTTAACTTGAAAACTAAATGTTAAGCTCACATATTAAAGAGTAAGTGAACATAATTTATCAGTTTTATACTGATTTTATTAATACGTTATACCACTATAAACAGATTTTTATTCAACCATTTTTTGTTTAAAATATATACGACAAAAATATACTAAATCTGAAACATCTATACTTAACTGCATAGTAAATAAATTAATCAGGAATAGTTCAAAATATGTAATATTTTAGTAAAACCACCTGACTTTTTTTTTATTATTGCAATAATGTAACTATCAAAAATTAAATAATAATGGCGAGATATGATAAATATTTTATTAATTGATGATGATGTAGAATTATCACAAATGCTTAGCGAATATTTAACCAATGAAGGTTTTAATATTAAAAGTGTTTATTTAGGTAAGGATGGTATTGATGAAGCGCTATCAGGTAAATATCGTGCAGCAATTTTAGATGTTATGTTACCTGATATTAATGGCATTGATGTCCTAAAAAGCATTCGTCAACAATGTAATATGCCAGTTATTATGCTAACTGCCAAAGGCGATAATATTGATCGCGTATTAGGGCTAGAATTAGGTGCTGATGATTACATTCCAAAACCATGTTATCCTCGTGAGTTATTAGCGAGATTAAGAGCGGTATTACGTCGATTTGACGAACGTTCAGTCGAATTAGTCGATGAGAAAAAATATCATTTTAATGGCTTAACTTTAGATCTTCCACAACGACTTTGTACTTGGAATGGTCAACCAATAGATCTCACCTCTACTGAATTTAACTTGTTAGTTTTACTGGTTAAACATAGTGAACGAGTGGTAACTAAAGAAGAATTGTCTGAAATAGGTCTGGGTCGTGCTCGAGAATTATATGATCGTAGCGTCGATGTTCATATCAGCAATATTCGCCAAAAACTACATCAAGTAGCACAAAATGATGTGACCATTGAAACAATAAGAGCGGTTGGCTATCGTATCCGTTAATCAAACCATAGGTTTGCTATGAATCGTCGATTATTTTGGAAAATATTGGTTATATTCTGGGTAATTTTTTATCTTACCTTCCAATTAACTTGGATTGCTTTCTCTTATTATATAGAAAATAAAAATCAACGATTCTTAAATCATATGCCAACTAAAGTGGATATGATTGCTCAATTATTGCATGTTGCTGGTGAAGATGAAACACTCAATTTTATTGCCCATTTACCCGAACGTGAGCGAGTTTTATTGTCAATAAAATTGGTGTCTCCGCAATATGATCAAGTTAATATCATCACAGATGAATTAGAACCTAGCTCTTATGTATATCAAAGGATGGCGGTGGCACCTGATGGCACTCTCTATTCGGTATCGTTTAAAGACGATAAAACAGATCATAGCAATAGCAAAAATAAAACTTTATTTAATATGCCGACCCCTATTTTGTTAATGGGGATCTGTGTTGGTTTAGTGTTCAGTCTATTTTTAGCATGGAACTTAACTAGGCCAATGAAATTACTAAGACAAGGATTTTTCCGCGTCTCGCAAGGCGATCTGTCGGTTCGGTTATTTAAGAAGTTAAAACCTCGTCGTGATGAACTGAGTGAATTAGGTAAAGATTTTGATATGATGGTTGAGCAACTCAACATCTTAATATCTGATCGTCAAGCGCTACTTCATGATGTTTCTCATGAACTTAGAACTCCTCTGGCCCGCTTACAATTGGCAATTGGTCTTGCCCAACAAAATAAACAAAATATCGATACAGCTTTAGCTAGAATTGAGCTAGAGTCGGAACGATTAGATCAATTAATTGGTGAAATTCTCAATTATTCACGTGCTGAAATGAATAATCGAACCGATGAATATTTTGACTTAAAAGAGTTAATTGGTGTTGTAGTTAATGATGCCAACTATGAAGCCAATCACCAATCTATTGAAGTAGAGTTTAACTTATCATCCATTAATCACTCTATTGTTAAAGGTAATTCTGAACAGATACGACGCGCGATTGAAAATATTATTCGTAATGCTATCCGCTTTTCTAATGCAGGCCAGACGGTTGAGGTATCATTAAAAGAAGCAGGAAAATATTTACAAATTGAAGTTAAAGATCGTGGGCCCGGTGTTGATACCAGCAAATTATCGAGTATTTTTGAACCCTTTGTCCGTATTCAGTCAGCACAGTTAGGTAAAGGCTATGGACTAGGTCTAGCCATCGCCAGAAAGACCGTTATTATGCATAACGGTACTATTCAAGCTAATAATCGTGATGGTGGTGGTTTAGTGGTAACAATCAAACTACCTTATTGGCGAAAAAATTAATAACAATCCGGATTAACGGTTAATACATATTCTTTTACCAGACTTTCTAAGGTAATTTTATCGTAACCAGTAAAATTCAGATTTTGCATAATCATCTGTGGATTGCTGTCAAGTATTGCTTTATATTCAGCAATATATTGTTTGGCGATTGGTTTATATGACCAATGCCACTCTTCTGGCAAATAGCCCCCTTTTCGCCCCTCATTGAATGGTTGGCAAAAACCATATTTCGGTAAGTTTTCACGAAGCCATTTATACAAAATAATTCCCTGTTTATCATTTTTAAAATATTCAGACGATACACTAGTAATATCAATATCTGTTCCCCAATGATGTCTTGATGTACCAGGCATTGAAGATAATTTTAAAATTTGTTCGGCAATTTTTTGTGGATTATTCAACTTAGGTAATAATGCATCCCACTTACGTTGCCAAATACCATTTTGATAGGTGTAATTACGTGTAGCACTCACTACAATAAAAGGAATATTAGGATAAGATTTTTTAAAATCATTATAAGCCTTAATCAACTGCTCAGTTGGTTCCTTCTGTAAATACATACCTTTTTTGTTTACTGGTAATATTGTTGAATCGAGAGCAATATAATTACTATCTTTTTTTTCATCAAATTGCCCAGTAAGTTTATTTAATGGAATAGATTGTGCCATAGCAAACGTTGAACATAAGAGTAAAGTTAAAGTTGAGCTAAAATGAGTAACTGTTTTCAATGTTATTATTTTTTTCATCATTTAGATTCTAATTAATATTATATTAGCCAGACAGGGTGAAAACCAGTATAATCCTTTCCCTAAAAATTGAAATAGCCATAATGTGTAAAAACGAGGCCATATGTTAACATCAGCTACACACAAATCGTCTGATAATTGTTTGGACGTGACAAATACAACTAATCAAAACACCACCAATCTAACTAACGAAAAAATAAACTTACTTAACTTTACCAGACAACAGTTAAGAGAATTTTTTATTTCGTTAGGGGAAAAACCATTTAGAGCGGATCAAGTGATGAAATGGATCTATCATTTTGGGATAGATGATTTCGATCTTATGACCGACATTAACAAAAAATTACGCGAGCAATTAAAAAAATTAGCTGAAATTAAAGCGCCTAAAATTGCCATCGAGCAACGTTCATCTGATGGCACCATAAAATGGGCATTAGATGTAGGCAATAATCAAATGATTGAATCGGTTTATATTCCTGAACGTGATCGTGCGACCTTGTGTGTTTCATCACAAGTGGGCTGTGCTCTGGAGTGTAAATTCTGTTCAACAGCGCAACAAGGTTTTAACCGTAATTTAACCGTATCTGAAATTATTGGCCAAGTTTGGCGCGCATCAAATGCTATTGGCGTAACAGGTAAATTAGCCGATCGACCTATCACTAACGTTGTTATGATGGGAATGGGTGAACCTTTACTTAATTTATCCAATGTCGCACCAGCAATGGAAATTATGCTAGATGATTTTGGTTATGGTTTATCAAAAAGACGCGTGACGCTTTCTACTTCTGGTGTTGTACCCGCTTTAGATAAATTAGCTGGCATGATTGATGTAGCATTAGCTATTTCATTACATGCACCAAATGATGAAATTCGTAGTGAGATTATGCCAATTAACCAAAAATATAATATGGCAATGTTACGTGATTCAATTTTACGTTATCTTTCAACCTCGAATGCTAATCATGGTAAAGTGACCATCGAATATGTATTACTCAACCAAATCAATGATAGTGTCGAACATGCCCATGAACTAGCTAAATTCCTGAAAAATGTACCAAGTAAAATCAATTTAATTCCATGGAATCCTTTCCCAGGTGCGCCTTATGCGCGTTGTTCAAACACCCGAATTGATCGGTTTATGAAAACATTAATGGGTTACGGATTTACAGTTATCGTTCGGAAAACACGTGGCGATGATATTGATGCAGCTTGTGGTCAACTTGCAGGCGAAGTTGTAGATCGTACCAAACGAACGCTTTATAAAAAGCAAAATCTTGTTCAACAAACCGCCTAAAATAACCAAGGAGTTGTACATGAAAAACGTATTAATAGCATTAAGCAGTTTGGCAATGCTAATGCTAACAGGTTGCCAAATGAATGGTCGTGAGGATTTTGATCCAGAAACCGCTGCGTTAGCAAGAATGCGGTTAGGTTTAGGTTATTTAGCCAAAGCCAATGAATCTGAAGATAACGTTAAAGCGGCACATTATAATCTAAAATTGGCCGCTCAGTATTCACCCAATAATCCTCAAATCATGCTAGCAATGGCAATGTTTGATCAACATGTTGGTGAATATAATGAAGCTGAGATGATTTATAAACGAATCACATTAATGCAACCAGGTAATGGTTTATATCGTGTGCACTATGGATCCTTTTTATGTGGTAGAGATCGTTACCAAGAAGCGAAACAACAATTTGCCAAAAGTCTAGAACTAGATCGACACCGCTGGAAAGCAGATACCTACGAGCAATATGGTTATTGTGCTATCCAAAACGGCGATAAAAAAACTGCAGATCTAATGTTTAAACAACTTTTTGCATATGATGCAAGTCGTCGCAGTAATGTAGCAAAAACAGCCGAACTTTATAAAAATAAAGGCGACAACAAGATAGCTAACTATCTATTTTTAGTATCAAAAAAATAAATTATAAATACAAAATTAAAATTAACATCATTTGAAGCAAGAGTATATATCATGAGTTTTTTGGCTATTTTACTGCTAGCATTAGCCATGTCTACGGATGCCTTTGCGGTAGCGATTTGTCGTGGAGTATCATTAAAATCAACGCCGTTTTTAGGTGCATTAAAAGTGGGGATCTTATTTGGTTTTGTTGAAGCCATCACTCCATTACTAGGCTGGTTAATTGGTTATATTGCCCTACAATATATTGAAAGATGGGATCATTGGATTGTTTTTGCCGTCATGTTATTGTTAGGTTTAAACATGATCTATCATAGTTTTAAACAAGATAACGATGACAACTGTGATGCAAAACCACTTCCTTCATCGAAAAAATCATTTCTAATATTAGTTCTTACTGCGATTTCAACAAGTATTGATGCATTTGCTGTTGGTGTCGGATTAGCACTTGCCAGCGTTAATATTTATATTGCCGCCACCATGATTGGGCTTGCAACCTGTATTATGGTTACGTTGGGCTTATTGCTAGGTAAAAAAATTGGTTGTTTAATTGGTAAACAAGCATCATTTATCGGTGGCATCGTTCTTATTGTCATCGGTTCAATCACATTGTACCAACATCTCGCTATATAATTTTATTCTTTATTAAACAAATTTAGATATAAAAAAACCACTCACATATTGGAGTGGTTTTTTATTTTGACTGGCTAAATAGGGGAATTACATCATTCCGCCCATTCCTCCCATGCCGCCCATACCACCAGCAGCACCTAAGTCAGCTTTATCATCTTTAGGTAAATCAGTAACCATACATTCAGTTGTGATCATAAGACCTGCTACTGATGCAGCATATTGTAATGCACTACGTGTTACTTTAGTTGGATCTAAAATACCCATGGCAATCATATCACCATATTCTTCAGTTGAGGCATTGTAACCATAGTTACCTTTACCGCCTTTAACCGCATTAACCACAACTGAAGCTTCTTCACCACAGTTAGTAACGATTTGACGTAATGGCGCTTCCATCGCACGAAGAGCAACTTTAATACCAACGTTTTGATCTTCGTTTGCACCTTTAAGGTCTAAAATTGCAGAAGCCGCACGAACTAACGCAACACCACCACCAGCAACAACACCTTCTTCAACTGCTGCACGAGTCGCATGTAATGCATCTTCAACACGAGCTTTTTTCTCTTTCATTTCAACTTCAGTTGCTGCACCAACTTTAATTACTGCAACACCGCCAGCTAATTTAGCTACACGTTCTTGAAGTTTTTCTTTATCGTAATCAGAAGTTGATTCTTCGATTTGTTTACGAATTTGTTCAACACGTGCATTAATTAATGATTCCTCACCAACACCGTCGATGATAGTTGTATTATCTTTATTGATAACCACACGTTTAGCTTGACCTAAATCTTCAAGTGTTGCTTTTTCAAGCTCTAAACCAATTTCTTCAGAAATTACAGTACCAGCAGTTAAGATTGCAATATCTTGTAACATTGCTTTACGACGATCACCAAAACCAGGTGCTTTAACCGCGGCAACTTTAACAATACCACGCATAGTATTCACAACTAATGTTGCTAATGCTTCGCCTTCAACATCTTCAGCGATAATTAATAAAGATTTACCTGCTTTAGCAACGGCTTCTAATACTGGTAATAATTCACGGATATTAGAGATTTTTTTATCTGCTAATAAAATATACGGGCTATCTAATTCAACCGTTGCTGTTTCTGGTTTGTTGATGAAATATGGTGATAAATAACCACGGTCAAACTGCATACCTTCAACAACATCTAATTCGTCTTGTAAACCAGTACCATCTTCAACAGTGATAACACCTTCTTTACCAACTTTTTCCATTGCTTGAGCAATTAAAGTACCAACAGTTTCATCAGAGTTTGCTGAAATAGTACCAACTTGGGCAATCGCTTTAGAATCAGCACATGGTGAAGATAATTTTTTAAGCTCTTCAACTGCTGCAACAACTGCTTTATCAATACCACGTTTTAAATCCATTGGATTCATACCAGCAGCAACGGCTTTTAAACCTTCATTAACAATAGCTTGAGCAAGTACAGTTGCAGTAGTAGTACCGTCACCAGCTGCATCGTTTGCTTTTGAAGCTACTTCTTTAACCATTTGCGCACCCATGTTTTCGAATTTATCTTCTAATTCGATCTCACGAGCAACTGACACACCATCTTTAGTGATAGTTGGCGCACCAAATGATTTATCTAAAACTACATTACGTCCTTTTGGACCTAAAGTTACTTTAACTGCATCAGCTAATACATTAACGCCTTTAAGCATTTTAGCACGAGCGTCATTTCCAAATTTTACATCTTTAGCTGCCATCTTCGTATTTCTCCTAAATTCTGTATATAAGTTAAATTATCTGCCAGTTATTCTTGAACAATGGCTAAAATATCGCTTTCTGATAAGATAAGCACTTCTTCGTTATCAATTTTTTCTGTTTTAACGCCATATCCTTCATTGAAAATTACGATATCACCAACTTTAACATCTAGTGGTTGAACTTGACCATTTTCTAAAATGCGACCATTACCAACAGCTAAAACTTCACCACGTGTTGATTTACCTGCTGCTGAGCCAGTTAACACAATACCGCCAGCTGATTTTGATTCTACTTCTTTGCGTTTAATGATCACACGATCATGCAATGGACGAATTTTCATTAGTTATCTCCTAGCACTAATTTTTACTTAAGTAATTATTGACAATAAATCATAAAATTATGATATGTATTATATAGTGCATAATAGATGGGGATTAATTTATATTCTTCAAGAGAATAAAATAAAAAAATTTTCTAATTGATTAATTATTCGTCATCTTTCCGTTCAAATTCTCCTTCGATCACATCATTATTTACTTGTACATTGCGACTAGAAGAAAATGAATAAAATTTAGTAGGAAGTTTTTTAACAATAAAGCGCACAATATATTCCTGAACATATGGAATTAATAAAATTCCCCCTAAGATATCAGTTAGAAAACCTGGAATAAATAAGAAAAAACCAGCAAATAATAGCGAAACACTATTAATAATTTCTTCTTTTGGGCTTTGTTGATTAGCAATCTTTTGTTGCATAAGGCTTAAATTTTTTAACCCTTGCTTTTTAATTAATGAAAAACCAATAATCGAGGTAGCAATAATGCCGATTAATGCAAGCAATACCCCCACTGAATTAGCAACTGCGATAAAAAAACTAATCTCACAATAAACATAAATAAAAAATATAATAAAACCAATAATTCGCATACAAAAATTCCTCTAAATATAGAGCGACATTATTTTCAATCGACTATTAAGATGGTGATGATTAGTTAAATTTCAACCAAACAGTTTATATTTTTAAAAATATCTTACAAAAAGGATTGACGAATAATCTCTAATCGTGTTTAATACAGCTCCATTGTTGCCCGGATAGCTCAGTCGGTAGAGCAGGGGATTGAAAATCCCCGTGTCCGTGGTTCGATTCCGCGTCCGGGCACCAATCACCAAATTTTAAGACCTGCTTCTAGCAGGTTTTTTTATGCCTAAAGCCTTTTCCAAGCTACCTTTCAAAGGATTTTCTTTGTCAACCGACATCAACTGAGATTACCCCATATCAAGTACAAAATCGGATACAAACTCGGATACATTTGGTTCGATAATGGCGTGTATCCATAAAATAGCTTTAAAGCCTTTATTTGTAATGCTTAAGAGAAATTTCTTGAGCGCTACCTTTTATGATCAGTATTTTTTCACACTAACTCAAATTTTTGTGAGGCAGATCACAAAAACAATACGATATTTGTAATATTTTCCAACTTATTACCTTTATTTTGAGTGCTAATGGATATTAAACAATTACAACAAAAAATTACCGAAATCACTATTTGGAAAAAAGGCGATCAACGAGCTCCACATAAACCTTTATTATTACTTTATGTATTAGCACAATATAAACAAGGTCATGATCGCTTGTTTGATTATGAAAAAGAAATTGAAAAACCTTTACATGATTTACTCGCTCGGTTTGGTCCTCAACGTAAACACTATTATCCCAATATGCCTTTTTGGCGTTTGAAAAATGACGGTTTTTGGCAACTCATTAATTTCGAAAACTGTACTAATCCAATTTTACCAAGTAAAGATCCAACTAGTAAAAGCCTTGCTTCACACCAAGTACTCGGTGGCTTTGATGAACAAACGTATCGACTGATAAAAACAAACCCTACCATTATTGATCAATTAGCAGGACAAATTTTAAGTCAGCATTTTACTGAAAGTGTGCAAGAAAACTTAATTAACCGATTGGGTTTCAATCTTATGGAATCGAATAAATACCGAGATCCTAAATTCAGACAAATCGTATTACGAGCATACAACTATCAATGTGCCATCTGCGGTTACGATTTAAGGCATGACTCAGTATCAATCGGCCTTGAAGCTGCTCACGTAAAATGGAAACAACACGGCGGACCATGCATTGTAAATAATGGCTTAGCACTATGTTCACTACATCATTCCGCCTTCGATATGGGCGCTATAGGTCTTGATTGTAATTTAAAAATCAAAGTATCAAGTGGCGTAAATGGAAACCACATAGTTGAAAAACTATTTTGGGATTTCGACGGCAAAAACATTTTATTACCTCGAATGAAAAATGATTATTTACATGACAGATTTATTGAATGGCATGTTAGAGAAGTGTTTAGGGATTAAGGAAAAAAATAATAATGGACAAAATTAAAAATCTAACGCCTGGAGTTATCCTAAATAATAAACAATTGTGTGAAATATTTAAGTGTAGTCCTCAAGGGGGAATGAGAAAATCTAATAAAACAAGTACATTAGTTCTTATTACTAATCATATTGAATCTGTTTACTCTGATACTTGGAATGGAGACATACTCTACTACACAGGGATGGGGCAAAAAGGAGATCAAAGCTTAGATTTTATGCAAAATAAAACACTAAATGAAATTGAATCTAATGGTATTAGTGTACATTATTTTGAAGTATTTAAAGATAAAGAATATACCTATTTAGGCCGTCTTACCAAGGCTGCTGATCCTTATCAAACTCAGCAATTAGATGCCAACCAAAATTTACGTAAAGTATGGATTTTTCCACTCAAGCTTATCGAAAACAAATTACCGATAAAAATATTATCTAATTATGTAAAAGCCAAAGAACATCAGGTTCATAAATATAAAATTGATAAATTATTAGATAAAGTTATTAAGCAAAATAAAAAACCTGGTAAACGCGAAGTTCTTACTCCTCAATATATAAGAAGTCCTGAACTAGCTGAATTTATTAAACGTAAAGCTAACGGTAGATGTGACCTTTGTGAAAATCCAGCACCATTTACAACAAAAGACAAAATTCCTTACTTAGAATGCCATCATATTATTTGGTTGTCTGAAGGTGGTGAGGATGCAATTGAAAATACTGTTGCACTATGTCCTAATTGCCATCGAAAAATGCATATTGTTAAAGATATAGATGATATAAATAAATTGAAAAAAATTGCAACTTTAAGAGGGCGAGATATCGCTTTAAAGAATGAATAAAATTATTAATGTTGTTGCTGCTGTAATTATTAAAAATGGTAAATTTCTATGTACTCAACGAGCTAACACGAAATATCTAGCCTATAAATGGGAATTTCCTGGTGGAAAAGTTGAGCCCGGCGAACAATTAGAAGATGCACTCATTCGGGAAATTAAAGAAGAATTAGGTTGTAGTATCTCGATCAAAAAATACTTATTAACAACAGAACATCATTATGATTTTGGCACAGTTAAAATCAACGCTTTTCTTTGTCAGCTAATTGATAATGATCCAATATGTTTAGAACATAATAAGATTTGTTGGTTAGATAGTAATGAATTAAACGATCTAGATTGGGCGCAGGCTGACTTACCGATTGTTTCATATTTGCAGAATATTGAAACAGATCTAAATGAACAATTAACCATCGAATATTAAAAGCAAATGATAAAGTTGCACAACGATTATTAGCAATAATCTTTCATTTTGGTATTAATTATCGATATACATATTAAAGCTGACTTTTGTTTGCTTGATTTAATGTACAATACGAATGATATGTAGTATTAAATAGAGAATTTCTTCATTTGAAATCGTGATATTAAGCTGATTGATTAAATATTTTTTAATGACATTTGCACATTTAAACTCATCTGGATATTGCCTAATCACCTGTTGAAAAACAAAATCATTATCAGATTGTAGCTGCTTCTGCTCAAAAATACGCTGAATAAAAAACTGCATATGAGTTAAAAAGCGTGAATAATGTAACGATTGTTTATCTATTCGAATTGCAAAATTAAATTGAATAATATTGAATATATCCTTCAACATTTTAACGGACAATAACGTGTGCTGCATAGTTTGTTGATGTGATTGGCCGTTAACTAAATGAAAGGCTATGTTACCGGCTTCCTCCTCAGGTAAACTAATATTAAGACGTTGGTTTATATAGGTTATGCCGTACTTTGCAACTTCAAACTCTTTAGGATAAAAGCTTTTCACTTCGTATAACAAGCGATTTTGAATAACCACTCCTGAATAATATCTTTCAATAGCATAATTGAGGTGATCTAATAAGGTAAAAAATAGCGTTTCTCTAAAGGTAGTTTGTAATGTTTTGCTCGCATAATCTAACAAAAATCTCGTTAACTCGATGTAATCATCAGGTAATGATTCAATTAAGTTAAGATAACCTTGAATATCTGTTATTTGTTGTAAAACAAAACATTTCTCAATCTGCTCAGCATCAAGCAGATCACCAACTTTAGCATTAAAACCGATCCCTTTTCCCATCAGGATCACCTCGTTATTATCACTATTTTTGGATAATACTAGGCTGTTATTTAAAATTTTATCAACTTTAAATGTTATCATAACGGTTACGTCAATTTATCCAACTGCCCATTAGCCTTAATTAATTTCTGATACCAAAAATAACTCTTTTTCTTGATACGTTTCATATCTTTTAAATCAAATTCGCCTCGATTAACATAGATAAAACCATAACGCTTACCATAACCTTGATGAGTACTTACCACATCAATAACAGACCATGGGCAGTAACCAATAAGTTCAACACCATCGGTGATAGCCAATTGCATTTGGGTTATATGTTGGCTAATAAAGTTGATGCGATAATCATCGTTAACAGTATTATCTGCATTAAGTTTATCTGGAGCTCCAATGCCATTTTCAGTAATTAGAATTGGTAAATTGTAACGTTCATAAACTTTTCTTAAGGTTAATCTTAACCCAATAGGATCAATTACCCATCCATAAGCCGTTTTGTCGACAAAAGGATTTTCCGCTGCTCGATAAACGCCCTGTTCACCCAGCATGATTTGTTGATCGCCAGCTCTGGCTGATATATCGGAATCATTTCCTTTACTGGCGGCAATTGTTGCTGTTGAATAATAATTTATGGCAATAAAATCAGGTTGAGCATTTTTTAATACAACGAGATCCTCTGCCAAAATTGTTGGGCAAAGTCCTCTATCCTGTAAATAACTTAAAAATAACGCATTATAACGCCCCAAAATAGCGGTATCGAGGAAACTCCAACATCGAATAGTTTCCCAATTATGAGCTGCTATAGCATCTTCAGGTCGGCAAGTTTCAGCATACATTGAAGTAATATTTAATGCTGGCCCAATTTTAGCATTGGGACAAAGAGTGTGGCATAGCTGCATAGCTTTAGCCTGAGCGATAAACATATGGTGATTTTGTTGATAAAGTGTTTTCTTATCTGGTAATTTACCATTTTCAGGAACACCAATTGCACCAGGATGAAGAATCATGGTGTTTTGTTCATTAATTGTTAACCAATATTTAACTTTTTTACCAAAATTTTGGAATAGAACTTCAGTATATCGGACAAAAGCATCAATGGTTGATCGTTCACTCCATCCACCTTGTTTGTCCAATTTATAGGGTAAATCAAAATGATATAGAGTTACTATTGGTTCAATATCATAACGTTTAAGTTCATCAATTAAGTTATGATAAAAATCTAATCCTTGTTGATTAACGTCACCAATACCATCAGGAATAATACGCGTCCAAGCAATAGAAAAACGATAGGCTTTTAAGCCTAATTCAGCAAAAAGCCGCACATCTTCTTTATAATGATGATAGTGATCACTTGCTACTTTAAAATCGGCTACATCTTCAGGATGGCAATACATATCGACAATTGACGGAGATTTTCCATCTTCATCCCATGCCCCTTCAAACTGATAAGCCGATGTTGATCCTCCCCATAAAAAATTTTGAGGAAACGGTTTTAATGTTTTATAGAGCATGATTATCACCTTGATTTGCTTTTTTAACTAATATCAGATCATCACCTATTGCCACCATATTTTTCTTAAAATTTTCAACAAAATACTGATCTGAATGTAAAATAATTATTGGGGTAGTTGTCATATAACCAGCTTGATTGATAGCAGCTAAATCAAATTCAATTAACTCATCACCAATATTAACCCGCTGACCTTGTTCAACTTTAGCTGTAAAAAATTGGCCACCTAACTTAACGGTATCTAGTCCTATATGGATCAAAATTTCAATACCCTGATCACTTTTTATACCGATCGCATGTTTTGATTCAAGTAAACTGACAACCTTACCACTAATTGGTGCAACAACTTTACCTTGATTAGGCTCAATGGCTATACCATCACCTATCAAATTTTTTGAAAAAACATCATCTTTTACTTCTGATAGTGGTATTACTTTTCCTGTTAAAGGACTGCTTAAGATAACATTACTCAAATCAGCAGCGACAGAGTTATTTGTTGAAGATAATGTTGATTCTGTATCAATAGTTTTAATCAAATCATCCTCATCAATTGGATCATCAAATCCCATAAACCATGTCAATACAAATGTTACGACTATCGCAATACAACATGTCACCAGAGCATGAACAATATTCATCGGGTTATCGCCTATAAAAGCAGGTAAACCAGCTAATCCTGGTGATACAAAAGCATAACGTAATAATCCAGATACCCCTGCATAAACGCCAGCAACTCCACCACCTATCATTGAAGCAATTAATGGGCGTTTTAACTTTAAGGTTACGCCATACAATGATGGTTCAGTAATACCTAATAATGCGGTGAAACCAGCAGAATACCCAAGTTGTTTTAGATTTTTATTTTTAGTTTTGATTGCTACACATAATGTAGCTGCACCTTGTGCTATATTTGAGGCTAGCATACCAGGGCCATTAATCATTTCAGAACCATTACGGCTTAATTGTCCTGTTGCAATTGGTGTCATTGCCCAAGCTGTACCGGTAATAATTAAAAATGGCTGTAATCCGCCCATTAACATTGGAATTAACCAACTAGCTTTACTATTTATATAACCCGCCCCTTGTGCAACTAAATCATTTAGTAAGATGCCAAATGGACCAATAATCACTAATGCTAATGGCCCAGCTATCAATAGAATAATCATTGGTTTGATAAAAAATTTTATCATTGATGGAGTCACTTTTTCAGCAAAGCGCTCAATATAAGACATTGCCCATACGGTAATAATGATAGGTAATACAGAACCTGCATAATCGGCTAATTTAACTGGGATACCAATAAAAGAAACATCTTGACCCAACGCCATTAATTTTCCTAAATTGGGGTGTAACATTGCACCTGCAATAGTCATAGCTAAAATAGGATTACACGAAAATTTACTTGCAGCACCATAGGCTAACAAAATAGGCATAAAGAAAAATGCCGCATCGGCCAACATATCCAACAAATAATAGGTATGGCTATCTGGCGATAACACCCCCATTAATTTACATATAGCTAATAACGCTTTAATCATCCCCGCACCAGTTAATGCAGGAATTACAGGCGTAAATGAAGTGGATATAATACCAATAATATATGAAAGTATTCCTTCTTTCTTTTTGCTTCTTACCTTGCCATGTTCTTGGTTAGATAAATTTTGACTAATAGCTTGATACACTTGTTGGACTTCGTTACCGATCACTACTTGGAACTGCCCTCCACTATCTACAATACTAATAACACCAGCCAATTTCATGATTGCATCACAATCAACGATATTTTTATCAAAAAGATCAAACCGTAAACGAGTTGCACAATGAGTCAAGGAATTAACATTACCTTTTCCCCCAACTAACCGCAAAATTTGTATTCCTAACTGTTGATAATCCATATATACACTCACTCTAAAAGATCCAAAAAAAAAGACCAAAACAAAAACTCACCTTCTAGATAAGTTTTTGTTTTGGTCCTGCCTGAATTAAATCAGTAACATGCCTTAATGGATCCGATAGTATATATAACTAATATTGATTTCAAATTAAAATTCAATAAATGTGATCTATATCTTATTTTATATAACTTAGATAATTATATTGCTATGCGTTAATTAAGCGCGAACTTTAATATTTTTACTAATTTTTAAGGTGCTTTCAATTTCAGTTTTGTGCAATCAATTGAACTCTTTATTTAATAAAATAACCCAAACAATCCACTGTGAATAATCACTAATTATCTTAAAATGACAATATTATAATTAAAATTAGAACAATCATCTTTTTACATAATTTTTCTTCTCTTATCAGATAACAAATTGTGATATTAATGGTTTTGTGTTAGTTTCTTTGTCTCAACTAACTACATTCATTATTGGCTTTGCCAAGGTCTAACTATGCCCAATTCATCTGCTAAAAAAGTCGCTTTTGCTGCTTTTATTGGTACTACCATTGAATGGTATGATTTTTATATCTATGCGTTAGCATCAGTCTTAATTTTTGGTCAGCTTTTCTTTCCTTCTGATAATCAATTTGTGCAAGTTTTAGGGGCGTTTGCCTCATTTGCAGTTGGTTTTTTATCTCGACCATTAGGTGCAATAATTTTTGGTCATATTGGCGATCGATTAGGGCGGAAAAAATCACTAATTATTACCTTGCTATTAATGGGCATTGCTACAACGTGTGTTGGTTTGTTACCCTCTTATCAACAAGCAGGAATCATCGCACCGATACTGTTAGTTGGATTACGTATTTTACAAGGTATTGCTGTCGGTGGTGAATGGGGTGGCGCAGTATTAATGGCTAATGAACATGCTCCCAAAGGCTTAAAAAACTTCTTCTCATCGTTTGCTCAGTGGGGTAGTCCGGCTGGTAATATCCTCGCATTATTGGTTTTTTCTTACATCATTAGCTTGCCTACCGATAAACTTATAGATAGCGGTTATTGGCGCATCCCATTTTTAGTCAGTTTTGTTTTATTAATTGTTGGAATTATTGCCAGAATTACCTTAACTGAGTCACCCGTATTTATCGAATCAGCTAAAAAGCAAGCTAGCCTGAAACAAAAAGAGTCTGTGCCAATTATTGAAGTGTTTAAACGGGCAACGCCAATACTGGTATTAGCCATATGCGCCAATGTACTATCATTTAGTGGTATTTTTTCTAATACGCTAATGATTGGTTATACCACAATGGCACTAGGTGTTGAGAAGAAGATCATCGTTGATGCACTATTTTGGATTGCAATGGTACACTTTATTGCGCAACCATTTATCTCTTATTTTTCAGAAAAGTTTTCAGCAACACGCTTTTTAATTATTTCAGCAATATTGGCTATGGCATCTGTATTTTTGTTATTCCCAATTATTCAAGCAGGAACAAAAACTAGCTTTATTATTGGTATTTCATTAAATGTGATCTGTTACAGTGGTTTCTATGGCGTGATAGCGGGTTATTTAAGCCGAATTTTTCCTACTAGAATTCGTTATACTGGACTATCCATGAGTTATCAAGGTTGCGCAGCTATTTTTGGTAGCCTCATTCCATTGATCGGGGGTTATATTATCTTTACCTACCAAACTTATTGGTTACCATTAGCACTATTTTATTGCGGATTAGCAATGCTATCCATTATCAGCATCTATCTTTTAAGCCATTATCACTATTATGATGAATAAAAAGGCAACTACTTATGAAAACCGTTTTATCAATTCAATCTAATGTTGTTTATGGCTATGCAGGCAACAAAGTTGCCACATTAGCCATGCAATTACAAGGCGTTGAAGTCATGCCGATCCACACAGTACAACTATCGAGTAATACGGTTTACCCCGATTATGATGGTATTGTATTAGGAGCTCAGCAAATTACACGGATCGTAAATAGTCTCGAAAAAATTGGCGTTTTAAAATCAATTGATGCCGTCATATCAGGTTACATTGGCCTTGCCGAACAAGGTGAAGAAATTATCGAAGCAGTAAAAAAGATAAAATATTATAACCCTAATGCCATTTATGTGTGCGATCCGGTTATGGGCGGAGATATTAATAAAGGCAGTTCGCTACCGCAAAATATTATTGATTTTTTCACTAAACAAGCGATTAAACATGCAGACTATATTACGCCGAATTTATTAGAATTACAGATATTATCGAATATCGAAATTAAAACCTTTAGCGATGTACAAACGGCAATTAAAAAACTGCAAAATCAACCTATCCAGGCAATTTTAGTTAAAAATTTAGTCCATGCCGGTAAAACCACAGAATTGTTTGAAATGATATTAGCCACACCATCGCAAAGTTATCACCTTGCCCGTCCATTATATGATTTTCCTTATCGTCCATTGGGCGTTGGCGATTTAATCTGTAGTTTGTTCACTGCTCATTTAATTAATGGCAAATCACAATTAAATGCATTTGAACTAGCCGCCAATGCAGCGAATCACGTATTAGCTGTTACCAAACAAAAAGAGGCTAGAGAACTAGCGATTATTGATTCACAAGATTGGCTAAAAAAACCTGATTTACAGTATCGAGCAACACCATTATTATAAAAACAGCATTTTAAAAATAATTTGATTTAGATTATTGGCATAATTAATTAAAAGCGCTAATAATAGATTAATATGCCATATAAACAGGATGTATGATATGAAAGGTTACCGAATAAATATTAGTTTGATTGTAATAGCGTGGTTGGCAACTATTGGAGTAGCTACTGCTTATGAACTTGATTGCCCAACCCGAATCAATATTAAATCCGATCATCCCGAACTTGAAGCAACTCCTGAGGGTTGGCAAGTTTCAATGAAAAAAAACCGTAGTTTACTACTCAGTGGTATTGGTGTTTATTCCGATGAGCCAGTTAAATTATTTCAATTAAAACCTGAAACTGGCATTATTGATGGCAAAAAACATGACCTTACTTGGCAAATCAATTCAGCCTATGATGAAAATGGAAACTACGTTAGTTGTAGCTATAATGGCGATGAAGTCCAATTAGTAAAAAAAATCGATCCATCGATGAAAAGTTGCTGGGCGGATTATTCAAATGATAAAAACCAAGCCATAAAAGCCAAACTTATCTGTAGTACCAGCAAATTGCAAACAGTGGAATAAATTTCACTGTTTAATATTAAGCGCTTTAACTTATTTAAATACAATTGTAGCAAAAAATAATACTAATTTTAGCTAAAAAAGAAAATTGGATAGAAATGGAAGGAATAGTAGTTGAATACTGCATCAAATAAACAGTTATACAATCATTTAGTTAACTATTTTAACGAATGGAAGAAACTAAAATATCATCCTAATGTAACAATAAAACCTACTATTAATAGCAATGAGTTTATTGCGTTTACCGAGCAATTTGAATCACATTATAAAACCTATTTAAATGAAGGTCATGCAATTAATATTTGGGATATTTGTTGTATTGGCTTTGATGAAGTAAAACACTGCAATGTTCTATCATGGTTATTAGATGATAAAGGATCACACGGTTTTGGTAATGAATTTTTCCACTACTTTATCGATTATTTATATAATCGCTCAAACTTTCAATTCACTATAACGAAAGACGACATCAATATTCCTTACTACACCTCTACTGAAGTACATTATGAAAGTGATGAAGATGAAAAAAGTAGTCGCGTTGATATTAAGATAGCAAATGAACGCTTTCTGATTTTTATAGAAGCAAAAGTGCAAGCATCCGAAACCAATAACCAATTAATTAGATATTATAGATTAGGCAAAAAAGAATCTGCGCAGAATAAAAATAAACCTTGGGAGTTAATCTTTCTAACCAAAGATGGTAGACAACCTAAGGATCAACAAGATGATGATTATAACTCAATGTTAAATAAAGTGATTTGTTTATCCTGGCAAGAAATTGCAGTGTTACTAAGGCGATTTTCAACCATCCAAAGCTCACGCCCATTTTTACAAAAAGTTCTCAATCAATACTATATTTATATAAAAAGAATGTTTCAATAAACGGAGGCAATAATGTCAGAAAATAATGGAGTTTATCAATTAATCATTGAAAATTTAAAAATGATTGAGCAGACAAACCATATATTAGAGGAAATCCAAAAAAACATATTTAACCATATAGATAGTTATATTTATTTGTGGACACAAGAAAAGCATTGGGTGTGCGGCGGTAACTTTTGGAGTACAAAATCTCAAATATTTTATCCAACACATTGGGATAAAGCTCTTTCCTATTTTTCGTTTGATTTAGATGATGATATAAAGAATGAAAGTATTAGTTGGTTATCTTATTTAAATGGTACTGAACATACAAAATTCGGACTTTGCTGGTATTTTTCTTGGGGCAATAAATATAAACAGCAAGAATGGCAAAGAGAACTTAAAAAATATTATGACAATAATCGAAGTTTATTTGAAAAAAATAATGTGAAACTTGTTTATAATTGTCGAAATTTATTTATACCCATAACGCAAGATATAAGCGAATTAATAGAAAATTATCCTAATGGTATAGATACTGTACTTGGAGATCCCGTTAATGAGGCATTAAATTGTTTAAATAATATTTTTCCAGTTATAGATCAAATATACAAAGAACTAATAAACTGATTTAATTCAAGTTATCCATATAATTAAAAACTCTAACGATATATTAATATACAAGGCTATATAATATGTATTAGTTTAGTGTGTAGATTAAATAGGAATAAAGTACAATTGGTATAATCGCTTCAGTGATGATTCTTATTTTTAAATAAAATCTTTTAGACTTTGCATTACCTTCAACCATATTATTTGTAAAAATAATTAAGGAGTCTATGCCATCATAAGGTCAACGATCATGTATCATTCTCTATTACCGATTAAGCAACATCTTGCCGCTGAGCGTTTTTTGCTAGCATTGCCGGATTTGGTGGCGACAACGCCTTTATGTCGACGTTTTAAACCAGCTTCATTATTCATAAATATTGCGCCAATGACATTAAGCAATCAACCACATAGCTTTATTGCAGATAAATTTAACCTTTCAGCGCGAGCAGCGCGGCGGTGGGATAATGTTATTCGTCAGTTGTTAGCACAATATGAACTAGATCTTTATCAAGCGATTCTTAACCTTGCTCAAGCAAAACCAACAGAAGTTTTTCAGCAAGCTAAGGCTTTTAAATCGTGGCTTACTGGGCTACTTAAGACGTCTGTCATGCCTTGCGATTATTGCCACTCTTTGAATACTATTCGCATTGGCCATCGGCTTAATTTCCGTTGTAAAACCTGTCGGCGAACCTTTAATCCACTGAAAAAATATCAACTTAATAAGTTATCTCACCATGAACGATGGTTGCCGTTTATTGATTTATTGCTGCAAGGTGAAACATATAAAACCATTCAGCAACAATTAGACATTAATACCAATACCGCAGCTAAATGGCAGCGCTATTTTTTTACATTGATGGAAGAACAAGGATTTACACTTTTAGTTAACTACTGCCGAACAAAGCGACGCCAGCGTTATCGTCAAACCTGGTTAGATATTAATGCGAATAGTCCACATATTAAAGCAAAATAATATTATTATATTTGTAAAAAATATTGAGGAGTCTATACCGTCTTATAATATCGTTGGTGGTTTATTAAGGCTCTTTAGAAGAGTATCGATTTATCTGCAATTTTAGTGGGATAGTTTAGATGTTAGTATTTTTTATGATACAAAAAGCCATTAGCTCAAAATTGTTAATTAATTATATCTAATGGAGATATAAATAAATTATTTCTTCTTATCAGAAAATTCATAGGATCATTTTTAATAATTCTATAGAACAGAATTATACATATTGTTAAAGACAAATTTATTGTATAATTATACAGTATTTTATATAAATATAACTTAATTTATTGAAAGGTTTGAAGATGGAATTTATAACAACAACAATACTATCTGGTGTTATTTACGATATATTTAAAAAAGGGATGTTAATAACAAAAGATGTATTAGCAAACAATTTAAAAAAATGGTTAATGGATGATACTACTTTAGAAAAATTAACAGTCAAGCTGCAAGAATTAAATTTAAATGATGAAATGAGCGAAAAAGCAATAGAAAGAGAGATAAATTCTTCAAATGGAATAAAAGAATTACTCAGCAAAATTTCAGCCCATAATGTTGATATCGATATTCAAATTCACTCTGGCACAGGAGACAATATCATTGGCAATAAGATTATCAATGGTAACAGATAATGGATAAAAATGAATTCAATCATTCAATTCAGATTCATAAAGGTACTGGTGATAATATTAGCGGGAATAAAAATATTTCTATTGAAAATTTAAATATTTATCAAGAAATTGCTCCTAAAAGTATCCAAAAAAATGTCACACAAATTCTCAATGATTTAAGGGATTATAAAATTGATGAAGCAAAAATAAAGCTTACCACTTTACAGTCACTTGGTTGCCTAGATGAGGAAAGTTCTGCAATAATTGAAACACTTTCTATACATGCGGATCTCATTGCAAAAGAAAATATAGATAATGCCTTATCAGTAATTAATAGATATCTGTCAAAATATAAAAACTTATTAATTAGAGATCTTTGTTTGTCAGCTTTCATTAAATTAAGTTGTCATCAAAATAATGATACAGCAGCAAAAGAACGTTATCTGAATGAAGAGGATCCTGGTGAATATGCTAAAAAATCCTATTACCACTTTTTAGCTGATGTAGATGAATTAATAGAAGTCTTTAATTCAAAAAAATTTTCTCTAACAGAAAATGAATTAGAAGGTATTATTGATGGAGCATTGTGCCATAATGAAGGCGAATTTGCATATCAAGTTGCGCAATTTTTAGATCACAATTTTAAATCTTATAATAGCGAATTTTTAATATTATACTCAAGAGCAGTAAAATTAAATCCGATTATAAGTAATACTCATTATTGGCTCTGTTCGGCAGAGGTACGAAGTGAACTAATGGATATTTGTAATCAATTAATACACTTGTTTGAGATATCCAAAAATAGAAATTATCGTATTTTTAATATTGCAACACCAATGATTCATTATTTAAGAGGTGATCACAAGGACTTACTTTCATTATGTAGCAAACATATAAATAAAGTTGAAAAAATAGATAATTTTGTAGCTCATTGTATTGATCAAAATATTGTGATTAAAAAGGTTGATATATCAGATATAGACTTCAAAAAAGTATTTGATGACAAAAGTTATAAAAATGAACAATTAGAAAAAGTATTAAGAAGAAATCAGATTTCGCCGAAAGAAGTTTTCCTGATAAGTCGATTTGCATCTTCACAACAAATAAGAAATTGGCTTGAAGAATATGGAGAGTTTTCTACCAAAGATATAACAGAGTCACATTTCAATTCTTTTTATTTAAAAACATTATCTGTGACAAATAATAAAGACTTGCAATACATTAATGAAATTCGATGTGATTTTAATTTATTAATAAATAAATATTCGGAAATAATAAAAGAATTCAACCCTGAATATATTTTAGAGATTGCTAAAGAATTATTTCATATAGGTTTAGCTTATGAATCAAGTCGTTTACTTAACTTGTTAATCCCAATTCAGGATAGTTTTTGGAATTCTCAATTAATCTATATTTATATAAATAGTTTATATGAAGGACAACAATATTCACAACTATCCCGGTTCCTAAATAAAGTTGAAAAAAAGACATGGAATAACGATATTTTTATCATTAAAGCAGCAATTACCTCATTTGAAGGAAATCTTGTTGAAGCAGTAAACATAATTAAAGAGGCATTAAGTTATAATAAATCATGTTTAAAATCTTGGGAATATTTAGTCCATTTAAACATAAGGTTAAGAACAGAAAAAATCGAAAACATATTGAACGATATCCCGCTAGAGCTATTTAATGAACCAAGTGAAGTAGGCAATAATTTATTAATATTGATGGCTAAAAATAACCTTTTCAATAAAGCTGAAAAAATTATTGTTTCATGGTTTCTCCAAGATCCCAATAAAGCAGCTTTTTATCTTAGTAATTTTCATCTTAGTTTAGGTATTAATGATAATGAACTTAGCTCAGAACCCGATAATAAACTATTAGTTTCAAACAAGATCAATAATTGTTTATGTGGAATAACTTATAAATTAGACAATGAAACCATCACTAGATTAATTGTAGAAAATCCAGCTTTAAATCACGAAATGATTCTAGATGCCTCATCGCCAATAGCAAAATTCTTAAACAAATTATCAATTGGAGAAAGTCGTAAATATTCTATGAATGTCATTGAAATCCTTGAAAGAATGACTCCGTATGAAACTGCAATAAGGATAGCCCATGAACTAAGAAATAAATTAAACGATGGAAGTGATTGTTTTTATTATTTTACTGTACCTGATGATCCAAATGAAATGATTGAATTTTTTAAAGAAAAATTAACGTTAGATAAGAATGACCAACAAACTGAAATCTTTAAAAATCCATTCTATCCAATGATCATTAAATCCTATTTTATGGGTAAAGTTCAAGATCCTTTTCAAGCTGCTTTAGAACAATTTACAGATAATAAATATGTAAAACACAATTTAATTAATGTTGGAGATGAGTTAGCAAAAGATATAGTTTTAGATATTTATACTATTTGTTATTTAACTTTAACTCAGTTATCAAAAAATATAGAACAAGCTGGACTAAATTTAAAAATAACAATTGAAACTAAATTATATTTAGAAAATTGGATTGCGAAAATTGAATCAGGAAAATATTTGACTGCAGGGGTTGATAAGAATGGAAAACTTACAAGAACAACTTCGGAAGATATAATAAAAAATTTTAGTGATATGCTCATAGAAATGAAACATATTATCAAGATAGCTGATATTGTTTATCCTAAACTTATTGATGTTAATCCTTTATTATTATTCTTTAAAAATTTTATGGATAAAGGGACATATTTAACAATACTGTCAGCCATTAGCCTTGATATCCACTTATTATGTATTGACCAAGCATTTATTGAAGCTCTACAAAGTTCTAATATAAAAATTTATAACCCAATAAATTTATTCGCTAAATTAGGAAATTTATTAGATTTTCAATCTAAAAAGTTAGGCCTTTATCTACATGTCTCAGAGTATATTCCTTATGTATCAACTTTAGATGATTTTTATTTATTAGCAGAATCACAAGATAATTTTGCGGATATCTGGCTTGTAAAAATGATAAATAAATATCCTCAAGCAATAAGTAATAATTTTAAAGGGTATGCAAAATTCCTTGCATTAATTTTATCCACCTTTATATCTAATGGTATAAGACAGGGCAAATTTGTATTAGGTAATTCTAAGCAAAATTTTAAAATTAATAGTCCATTTAGCTTTGGTGCTGATGATGTTTTTTATGCATGTTGTAATAATATATTAAAATATCCAAGCGATTTAAAAAGTGAAGAAAAAATAGCATTTTATTTATGGCTTCTTGTTAAAGCTCATAAAAACATTGAATCACTTTTTGAATGGTTATCAATAGCTGGAAGTTCTTTTATTTTGGGCCATTTTATGAGTTTTGATGAAATTAATAGGCTAATATCTAACTTTGATAATTTAGAAAAATAATTTAAAACATTATTAATTATTACCGAATAATCAAATTGCTATAATTTTAGTTTAATGATTAAGTCATTATACTTTTTCTTGCTTGTTCAAAGCTCTATAATTATTAAAATTTAATAACAATTTTAGTTAATACATCTTTTCTATTTAGTGTTCCAATAGCAAAATATATTTTAATAAAAAACTACCAACCCTTTACCTTTCCCCAAACTTTTGTAAAAAATATTGAAGAGTCTATACCGTCTTAATTTTTCTTAATAAGAAAATAGATGCTATAAAACACAATAATTCCATGTTGAGAATTTTTAGTTACTTTTTATAATCATATAGTTATGAAAAAGTCCATCCTCAAGATAAGGTTTGAATTAAACCGGCATTTTCTTGTGCTTGAATGACTGACGTAATCACTTATATCAATCATGATGATTAATAAAAAGAGCGCTCATTTTAATAACGGCGCTTTTTACATTCAATTTTACTAAAGCTTATTATTTATCATCACCAGCCAATAAATATAATGCTTCGTATGGTCTTAATTGGATTTCAGCGTCGAATGCTGTTGCTTGCTGATAATTACTCAATAATATTTGCCAATTAGTACCTTGTAAGGTTTTTGGTAACTGCCAGTTAACGGGTTGTTCAGTAAGATTGGTTATCACTAATAGTTGTTGGTTATTATAACGGCGCAAGTAACACCAATAATCAGCAATATTGGCGGTTAAATCTTGATAATCACCAAAAATAAAGATTGGATACTCTTTACGTAACTTAATTAATGTTTGATAGCAGTAAAAGATCGAATTCTGATCAGCCAATGCGGCTTTGACATTAATTTGTGAGTAATTATTTGCTACCTCAATCCATGGTTGCCCCGTTGTGAAACCAGCATTTAAGCTATCATCCCATTGCATAGGCGTACGACTGTTGTCACGTGATTTACTCGCTAATATGGCTAAGATTTCCGCTTTATCCATACCTTCGGCTATTTTTTCGTGGTAGATATTTAGGCTTTCAACATCACGATACTGATTAATATTATCAAAATGGGGATTGGTCATGCCGATCTCTTCGCCTTGATAAAGGTATGGCGTACCCTGTAATCCATATAGCAACATGGCAAGCATTTTGGCGGATTCTGTGTGATATTGGCTTTCATTGCCTAAGCGTGACACAATTCGCGGTTGATCGTGATTACACCAGAAAATAGCATTCCAAGCTTTATTATGCATCCCGGTTTGCCACTCACCGATGATATTTTTTAACTGGAGTAGATCCGGTTTGGCTAATGCCCATTTATAGCCATTTGGATAATCGACTTTTAAATGGTGGAAATTAAATGTCATAGTTAGCTCTTTTCCGTCTAACGAGGCATATTTTAAGCAGTTAGCTAACGAGGTCGAAGACATTTCCCCCACCGTTTTTAGATCATTGGGTTGAAAGGCATCTCGGCTCATTTCTTGTAAAAACTCGTGGATTTTAGGTCCATCCGTGTAAAAGCAGCGACCATCCCCGTTTTTATCATCGGCAAAATCTTGTTGTTTGGAGACTAAATTAATCACATCTAGCCTTAAGGCATACACGCCTTTGTCTGACCAAAACTGACACACTTTTTTAATTTCAAAGCGAACTTGCGGATTTTCCCAATTAAGGTCCGCCTGCTCTTTGGCAAATAAGTGTAAATAATACTGCCCTGACTGTTCATGCCATTGCCACGCTTTACCGCCGAATTTGGATCGCCAGTTATTGGGTTCACTGCCGTCGGTTTTAGCATCTTTCCAGATATAAAATGAGCGATAAGGGCTAGATTTATCTAAGGCTGATTTAAACCATGGATGCTCGGTTGAGGTATGGTTAAACACCATATCCATCATAATGCGGATCCCACGTTCATGCGCCTGTTTCACTAGTAACTCAAAATCAGCCATTGAACCATAAGCGGGGTCAATATCGTAATAATCGGAAACATCATAACCGTTATCAATTTGTGGTGATGGGTAAATCGGCGTTAACCAAATTGCACTAATACCAAGTTTTTTTAGGTAATCTAATCGGCTGATGATACCTAATAGATCACCAGTGGAACTGTCTTGACTTGCTTGAAAGCTTTTTGGGTAAATTTGGTAAATGGTGCCGTTTTGCCACCAAGGGATATCAATTTTATTCATCGCTTGCTCTTGATTTTTAATCAGTAAATTGTAATATTCACCCTTCTGTAAAGTTGGGTGAATCACCCTCGCTATTCTTTATTGGACATTGAGCGTGCCTTTTTTCTGTTTTATTTTGTAAACAATGGCGGTTAATACGATTGGCACCACAATCGCCACCAACATAGCCAAGGCATAAATCGCCCAGAAGACAGGTTTTATCGATAGGATACCGGGTAATCCACCGACGCCGATACCATTGGATAACACCCCATATAAGCCACAAATTAATCCGGCACAAGCAGCACCAATCATGGCGCAAAACATCGGGAATTTATAGCGTAAATTGATACCATACATCGCTGGCTCTGTCACACCGAGATAGCCAGATATTGCTGCAGGAATGGATACTTCACGTTCATTATGTTTTTTACTTATTAAGATGATACCAACCACCGCTGATGCTTGGGCGATATTGGATAAGGCGATAATTGGCCAAATAGGTGTGCCGCCCATACTTTCGGTCATCTGCATATCGATAGCTAATGTGGTGTGATGAATACCAGTAATAACCAAAGGTGCATAGAAGAAGCCAAAAATAGCAGAGCCAATAAAGGCATAATCACCGGTCATTAAATACTTAACCACATAAGCAATACCATCGCCAAGCATGCGCCCAATTGGTCCTAAAACGAAGTGAGCTAAGACGACTGATACCATTAAGGCAACAATTGGCACGATAACTAAATTTAAGTAATCAGGAATAATTTTACGAAGCCGTGTTTCAATCCATCCTAACGCTAAACCGGCAAAAATTGACGGGATAACTTGTGCTTGATAGCCAACTTTAGCAATGGTAAACCAACCAAAATCCCATACCTTGGGAATGGCCTTACCCAAATCATAAGCATTCATCAGTTGCGGTGAAACTAATGTAATGCCTAAAACAATACCTAAAACCGGTGATCCGCCCATTTTTTTCACTGTAGACCAGCAAATAGCTACTGGTAAGAAGTGAAAGATAGCTTCACACGGTAACCATAGGAAATCGTTAATTGGTATCAGCCAACTAAAAGTGTGTATTAGCGGTTTATTGTCAATGGTTGGCATTTCACCAATCACATTACGTAAGCCAAGTAGTAAACCACCCGCAATGAGTGCGGGTAATAATGGCACGAAGATTTCCGCTAAATTCGAGATTAACCGTTCAAACCAGGACATATTTTGTTTAGCTGCGGCTTTGGTTTGTTCTTTGGTTGCTTCATCAATATTTAACTGTTCAGTGAGTAATTTGTAATAACGGTCAACATCTGTGCCAATAATAACTTGGAATTGCCCGGCGTTATTAAAGCAACCTTTGACAAAAGGTAATTCTTCAATAGCGTCAACATTGGCTATTTTCGGATCAGCAAGCGCAAATCTTAATCTGGTTAAACAATGGGTGACACTGGCAATATTTTCTTTTCCGCCAACCAGCTCAATTAGTTGCATAATTGATGCGGTTGAAACTTTAGGTGCTTTCGCCATTGTTAAATCTCCTTATTTTCAATTTAAGCCAATATTTTAGTTTTTAGTTAAATCATTTCGATCCTAATTTGATAGAGATTAAGCATAAATGGAATTACTATTTAAATAAATGGGAACGTTCCCTTTTTGTGATAAACCTCACAAATTTCAGATAATCACAGCTAAATGCGATACACAGTGAGTTATTTCAGTAATTGGGATGGAACAGTAATAATTTTAGCGTTTACTTGTTTTTCTAACATCAGTAATAGCTCGTTTGCAGCATAGATGCCCGCTTTATCAAAACCAAGATCAACAGTTATCGTTTGAGAAAATAAGAAATTTAGTAACTCACTACTACCGATACTAATAACAACAATATTATTAATATTTTTTTCCGATAAAAATTTATTTAAGCCTAAAGCAATCGAATCAGTAGCACAAACTATCGCTGTTGGTGAATGAACTAACACCGATTCGGCAAGTTCATAACCAGAATAATAACTTAAATTACCAAGTACGACATTGGCTTGAATTTTATAGGTAGTACAAAAATCAATATAGGCCTGATAACGTAAACCACCGGTAGTTTGATCTTGTTTATCAACACCAATAAAACCTATTTTTTTATGTTTTTCTGATTGATATAAGTAAGTTAGTGCTTTGTTTACTGCACCAATATCATCATAACAAATACAAGAGTAAGCCGGAAATGGCCTAGCAATCACCACACATTTATGTTGCCAAACCGTTAACAATGAACTGTCTAATCCCGTAAAAGCAAACACAATAATACCATCAGCTTGTTTTTCTCTTAACATCGTTAGATGTTCGGCGACTTTTGCGGCACTAAATTGACTCTCGATAATTATAGGATCATAGCCATTAGCATAAAAAATCGGCAACATACTTTGCACTGCATGATTTTCAGATATTGAATCAAGGCGTGTGACAATAATACCAATCACTTTATTACCATAACCACGCATTGCTCTTGCTGATTTTGAAGGCGTGAATTGATATTGTTCAACAATTGCCATCACTTTATTGCGAGTTGATTCCTTCACCATAGGATCGTGATTAATCACTCGTGAAACCGTCGATTTACTGACGCCACTTAATTTAGCTATATCTTTAATGGTTAAATTAGTTGATGATTTACTCATAATCGATTTGTTGAATGAATATCAATTAAATCATAGTAATACAGATTAAAGAAAATAGCGATATTGACGCTTATTATACGGTGGCAAAACAACTTAATCTGTTATTGAAAAATAATATTAGTGTATTGTTTTAATTTGTTTTTATTATAATAATCAGCTTATATTGCTAGTAATCGATTTATTGTTATCGACTGCGAAATCTTGATAGCAAAGTCAATTATTCTCATGACTGCCATCATTTAAGCATTTAAATTGACTCAATAAATGATTTTTAATCATTACGTTGATTGCATTGAATTTATCAACCACAGCATTAGCTCTTTATTGTGTTTAACAAATCCTACGCTGAGATGGTATTGGCGATCACTGTAAATATGCTACATCGAAAACTGAACAAAACTCTTATCCAAAGACGATAATTATTGCTCGTAATAAAAATCTAAACCGAGATGAATTTTATTTTGATTGGGAAGAATTTGATGGCTAAGCGCCAAGCATACTTATTAAAAAAGGGCAGAATAGCCCCTTTTCTGAATAAGCTTAAACTCTACTAGTTTTAGTGCTATATTTTGATTTGAAGTTTCACCTATATATCAGAGAATAAAGTTAATAAACTAGTTTTAATTGATTGTGCATCTTGAGTTAAATCAATAGTACAGAAAATTAATTTATGCCCTTGAATTATCACATGTTCATATATTGATTTATTTACCGTTGGATATAATAACATTCCCGATGATGATAAAGATAATGGATCATTATCGTGTTCTTGGCTTCTTACATAAGCATAAAGCTGATAAAGATGAGGAGTCTTAAAAGAGTAGCTGTTCTGAGAAAAAATTGAAGTACATTTAGTATCAATAATTAATCGATTATTTGCCGTAATATTTTCAATAATTAAATCAGTTTTCATATTAGGCATAAATTTTTCAATATTATTTGTAGATTGAGTATATTGCCATTTAAACTTTTTGCCTGATGATATTGAATATTTATTACGATCAAGGTGAATATGACAAAATCCTATAATTGCTTTTTCAAATAGAAATCTTAGCCATTCATCAGTTTTATTCAATATATTAACCGAGTGATTTCCTACAAATTCAGTTGGAATTGATAATTCAAAAATAAGCTTTGCTATAGACAGCAATAGGATGTCTTGTCGATTATATTTATCAAAATAATCAGCTTTATAATTATAACTTTTTAATTGCCCAACATTTAACATATTAAATCTATTTATTATTTTTTTACATTCATCACGTAAATCATGATTAGTTAATTGATTTAATAAAACATGTGCGGCACCATGAATATATTGATTTTTAGGAGTGTTACAGGTCAATTCATCATATGAACACTGAACCTTACCTTTCTCTAACAAAAATTTCCTTGCTGTACCAAAATAATCTATTTTTCCCCTAACTCTTGTTAAAGTTTGTATCCTAGATTGGTAACCGTTTGATAACGATTTGCGTAATCGATCATTAACTACTTTAAAATAAAGTTCTGCAATAAGATCAATAATTTTTTCAGGGTTTTTCTCAAATTTAACTCTCTGTTGTTCATTGATGTCTCTATATAAATCTGAAGCATATAACAAAAGTAACCATATATTTCTTATTGGTATCTTATTGAGAGTATTATTTGATGAAGGTAAATGATTAAGGGTCATATCATTTATAAATCATTAAGTACTAACTTATTCAAAGCAGTTTCAAGTTTATTTTTATCATCAAACCAATATTCTTCTAATAAAGGCTTAATTTCTGAATCAATAATATCGGTATACCATGACAAAGCATCAGGTATAACATTATCATGCGTTAAATAACTATGACCTATTGTAAAAGCACTACCTAACATTCTTTCGTCGGTAACATATTGATTTAAATCATTCAAAGCATTTTTAATTTTCTCTAATGTTTGTCGAGAAAGTTTTGTTTTTTCAATCATATAATTTAACCAACCTTCATCAAAGTTCGGTGATAAATTAAAAAAGGCAAAACGACGACGTAAGGCAAAATCAACCATAGCTAACGATCTATCTGCAAGATTCATAGTTCCTATGACATATAAATTATTAGGTATAAAAATACCATTTTCATGTTCTCGTCGATAAGTCAGTTCTAAAGCTTCTGATGGTGTTCGTTTATCAGCTTCAAGCAGTGTCAACATTTCCCCTAAGATTTGAGCTGGATTACCACGGTTAATTTCTTCAATTACTATTACATAATTAGATTGCGAATCATTTCTTGCCTTATTAACCATTTCCAAAAATGGCCCATCAATAAGAACTAATTTACCCTCACTCGAAGGTCGATAACCGCGAATAAAATCTTCATAAGACATACCTGGATGAAATTGTATTGATTTGATATTATTTGAATTTTTATAACCAACGATAATATTAGCTAAACGTTTAGCAAGCCATGTTTTACCGGTCCCTGGTGGACCTTGTAAAATAATATTTTTTCTACGATTTAGACTTGAAATCATCTTAGATATTAGCTGTTCGTCAACAAAACAACCTTCTTTAATTAAGTCAACTAAGTTATAACTTTGTTTATCTATTAATTGTTGATTAACATCATCATTATCTATATTGTCATCATATTGGAAATAATCGTCTTCATCACCATAACGTGATTTCCAATAGGGGGCATTACGAAAATAATCTAGGTCTTGTGGTTTATCATAAAAAGTAAAGTCAATTAACTGTTTCGACAACGGAAAATCATCTTTAACACTCCAAATAGAGGATAAATTAGTATAAAAATACCATTTCTTATTTAAATTAGTTTTTTGCCAATCAATTTCTAATAATTTACCATCTTGATGATTTTTAGTTACTGTGCCAATAGCTTTAATTTCCATGACAGAGACTGGTTGACCTTTATTATTAAAAGGCAAATTATTTTTTAAATTATAAGTAGATTTAATAGCAACTTTTTCACCAACAGCAATAGAACGAACTATATTAAGAAATTTGTTTTCATAGCCGTTTTCCCAAATTCCATCTTTTATAAAACGTTCTGTTTGATCCAAACCACCACTAAATTTAGCGCTTAAAAACCAATAAGTTTTTATTCCTTCCAATTTGAGTCCTTATATCCAATTATTTGATACTTTAATAGTGAAAAATTATTCTTTTGGAAAATTTTATCCTATCTTTAAATAATAAATTAAGTTATTTTTTTATTTGTGACTAAACTCTAAATTTAGAATATCTCTAATGAACTTTTTATCACTTAATTTATTGTAGTATTACATTGATGTTGGTAATTTTTCCCCCAATCTAACATAGCATCGTGTACTTGCTTTAAACTTTCTCCGACTTCAGTTAAGGTATATTCCACTTTAGGTGGCACTTGGGCATACACTTTGCGGGTAATTAAGCCATTTTTTTCCATCGTTCTTAAATGCGAAGTGAGAACTTTTTGTGAGATGCCGTTGAGTGATTTTTTTAGTTCACCAAAACGTTTGGTGCCAGAAAGTAAGTCTCGAACAATTAGCACTTTCCATTTGTCACCCATTAATAATAGGGTGGTTTCAACAGGACATGGCGGTAAATTTTCAATTGCCTGCATAATAAAATTCCTTTAATTTCAACAATAGTATCTAAACGGTAACTATATTACTACTTGGTACCTACTTTACAATAGAAACTTTGGCTATTAAGCTAAAAAAATTAATTTATCTAAGTTGTAATAAGGAGAACAAGATGAAAATTGCAGTAATTGGTGCAAATGGTAAATCAGGACAGCTATTGGTTAAAGAAGCATTATCACGAGGACATGATGTCACAGCTATCGTACGTAAACCAAGTTCAAATAGCGACGCAAAAGTATTAGTTAAAGATCTATTTCAATTAACTTATGACGATTTAAAACCATTTGATGTGATTATTGATGCATTTGGTACTTGGACACCTGAATCACTACCATTACATCAAACTAGCCTAAAACATTTAACCGATATTTTAAGCGGTAAACCTAACCGTTTATTAGTTGTTGGTGGTGCCGGCAGTTTATATGTCAACCCAGAGCATACTGTTCGTCTAGTCGATTCACCAGATTTCCCTGATGAATTTAAACCTTTAGCCAACAATATGGCGAAAGCTTTAGATCAACTAAGAACCTGTGATGATGTGCAATGGACCTATTTAAGCCCAGCAATTGAGTTTATTGCTGATGGTGCAAGAACTGGTAATTATATTGTTGGTGGTGAGCAATTCTTAGTTAACAGCCAAGGTAAAAGTCAAATCAGCTACGCTGACTATGCGGTGGCTATGATTGATGAAGCAGAAAAAGCCCAACATATCAAACAACGTTTCACTGTTGTCGCTGAATAATCAAATTATCCAAAAGTCTTGCCAATTTAATAGGTAAGACTTTTTGGTTTATCTCTTATCTATTCACTACCAATTTGACAGGTCACTTTGATTTCACGATTATCACTAATTTCTAAATTTGATAATACCGCTAATTGTGGAAAGTTAGGTCTTAAAAACTGCGCCAACATAGCCCGCAAGGTATGATTAACTAATAAAACTGGCGGTGCACCAATTGCATCTTGTTGATTAAGGGCTTGCTGAAGCTGTTGGAGTATATGTTCCGCCAAACCTGGCTCAACATTACTGGTATTTTGTAACGCTTGCAGTAATATTCGCTCTAAACTGATACTTAATCCAATCACTTTTACCGGCTCTGTTCCCGGAAACCACTGCTGAGTAATCACTCTACCCAATGCTATTCTAACAATACTAAGTAACTGGTAAGCATCATTTTGGTTAGCTGCTTGTTCACAAATTGTCTCAATAATCGTGCGCATATCTCGAATAGAGACTTTTTCGGCCAACAAGTTTTGTAAAATTTTATGAAACGTGGTTAATGGTACGACACCAGGAATAAAATCCTCGACTAATTTAGGAATATCTTGTTTGATGCGATCCAGTAATTCTTGCGTTTCTAAACGCCCTAATAGATCACTGGCAAATTGATGCAATAAGTGATTAAAGTGAGTAGCAATCATGGTACTGGTATCAACCACGGTATAACCTAATATTTGGGCAGCTTCTTTATTATTGGCATCTATCCAAACCGCAGGTAAACCAAATGCTGGTTCAGTTGTTGCAATACCATCAATTTTTTCGGTCACTGTGCCAGGATTAATCGCTAACCACTTGTTATTCATAATTTCACCTTGACCTATTTCGCCACCTTTTATAAAAATTTTATATTGATAAGGAGATAATGAGAGGTTATCGCGAATATGTACTTGCGGTGGTAAAAAACCTAATGTTTGGGCAAACTTTTTGCGTAAACTGCGAATTCGGCCTAGTAATTCACCATTTTGATTTTGATCAACCATAGGGATTAAGCCATATCCGACTTCCATCGCTAAAATATCTTCAATATTGACATCAGCCCATGAAGCTTCAACATTTGTCGGTTTAGTTGCTGCTACATTTTGTTGCGGAGTAGAGACTGACTTTTCAAGTTTCTTTTGTTTGCTTAACCACCACGAAATGAGCGATAAAATAGCCGTAAACATTAAAAATACTAAATTTGGCATACCCGGAATAAGACCAAGTAACCCAATTACAACCGCAGTTAAAATTAATACTTGTGGATTATTAAATAACTGCTTTAACATTTGGTCACTGATGTTTTCTTGTGAAGTGACCCGCGTCACAATAACACCAGCAGCAGTGGAAATAATTAGGGAAGGAATTTGCGCAACTAATCCATCACCAATAGTTAATAGCACATAGGTTGTACTGGCATCGGATAATGTCATACCATGCTGCATCACGCCAACTAATAAGCCACCGACAATGGTAATCGCCATAATCAATAAACCAGCAATAGCGTCACCACGCACAAATTTACTTGCCCCGTCCATAGAGCCATAAAAATCGGCTTCTTGAGTAACTTCTGCTCGCCGAGCTTTAGCTTCATCCTCACCGATTAATCCAGCATTAAGATCGGCATCAATAGCCATTTGCTTACCTGGCATACCATCTAATGCGAAGCGAGCACCTACTTCAGCTATCCTACCAGCACCTTTAGTGATTACCATAAAGTTAATAATAACTAAAATGATAAACACAACAATACCAATGGCAAAATTACCACCAACTAAAAAGTGGCCAAAAGCTTCAATTACTCGACCAGCCGCATCACTACCAGTATGGCCTTTTAGTAACACCACTCTAGTTGAGGCAACATTAAGGGATAAGCGCAATAAAGTTGCAAACAATAAAACGGTGGGAAAAGCGGCAAAATCGAGAACTCGCTTAGTAAACAGTGCCACAATCAAAATGATAATAGATAAGGCAATATTAAAAGTAAAAAAGAGATCTAAAATAAATGCTGGTAAAGGTAATACCATCATCGAAAGAATCAATAAAATCAGCATTGGTCCAGTTAAAATTCGATAATGACCATTTTTTAAGGTATTTATTGATAATAGATTAGTTAATTTTGATTTCATCATAACAATTGCAATTACCTTTATTTATTCACAGATAAAGATTCTGGGATTGATAAATTGGTTGGTTTGAGTGGTTTTTCACCACCATATCTATGCCATCTTTTTAATTGATAAACCCAGGCGAGAATTTGTGCTACCGCAGCATAGAGCTCTGCTGGTATTGATTTACCTATCTCACCATGGCGATATAATGCTCGAGCTAAAGGTGGCGCTTCTAATTGTGGGATCTGATGCTCTTGAGCAATTTGTTTAATTTTGCTCGCTATATTATCGGTACCTTTAGCCAATATCTTGGGCGCACTCATGGTTTTTTCATCATATTGCAGAGCAATCGCATAATGGGTTGGGTTAGTAACAATAACATTAGCTTTAGGGACATCTTTCATCATCCTACGCCTTGCCATTGCCTGCTGCATTTGTCGAATACGCCCTTTAATTTGCGGATTACCTTCTTGCTCTTTAAACTCATCTTTCACTTCTTGCTTCGACATTTTTAACTTTTTCAAATTGCTCCATATTTGGTAAAAAATATCAAAACCTACCATTGGTATTAAGGCTAATACAATCAATAAACTAGCATAAATCAGCAATTGCATTACCTGAGATAACGCATTATTTAAATACATGCTGGGTAGTGCCAGCATATTGGGAAATTGATGTATCAAAAATAGGGCAGCTGCAAAAGCGATTAAAACCACTTTAAGAATACTTTTAAACAATTCGGAAAAAATTCGCAGACTAAATAACCGTTTAAATCCACTAATAGGATTCAATTTGCCTAAATTAGGCTTAATCGATTGTAGACTAAACAGCAAACCACCAACACTAAGCGGAGCAATGATAGCGACAATAACTAATCCCACAAAAATAGGTAAAATCGCCCAAAATCCAGCGGTTAATAAATTAATTAAATTGAAAATAATCTGTTTATCATCATCGGTTCGGTGGGCAACTAACATGGCTTGTTGAATAATTGCTTTTAATTTGCTAACAAAATGTGTTCCCATTATCCAAAACAACATAATGCCAACTAATAATATAATTAGCGATGTTAACTCACGAGATCGAGGAATTTGACCCTTTTCCTTAGCTTTTTTTAATTTACTATCGGTGGGTTGTTCACTTTTATCTAGATCACTATCATCAGCCATATATCAGTTAAACCAATTTTACTGTCTAATTACACTTTACTTTGATAGCACAGTATGAACGTAACTTATTAAAGTTATTGGCTTAATAAGACCCTAAATTACTGGTTATTTAGCTCGTTTAGCTTTAAATAGTATTAAAATGATTAAACTTTAGCACGTTTAGATGAAATAGTTTCAGGCTGTTGATAACCGTGATAAGTATAAACCGCGGGGTTATTAATACTTTTCAAATAATCAATCGATTGTTGTGTCATATTCATACGATTTTGAATAAGTATACCGTTATCCCGATTGATTTGAGCTAATCGTTGAGTGGTATTAGTGATGGCTTGCCATTTCAACGCTAGCTCTGGGTTTTCACTATAAGGTGATTGGATATTATAGCGTGCACTTACTTTTAGCCGTTTTTCATCGAGTAACTTTAACTCGATAAGTAATTGGCTTTTTTGATTTATAACGTCATTTAATTGGCTAATTGTATTAGTTCCAATTAGGATTTGCTGTTCAGACTCTAGAATATCTGAAAGTGATTGCAACATGACTGTTACATTATTAAAAATGTTATCTAACTCTAACATTATGATATTCCTTCAAAAATTAATTAGCTTTCAATCTCTTCAAGAGTTTGCTTAATAATTTCGTCTGCAATTTTATTTGGATTGATGACTAAGTTACCATTAGTAATGGCCTGTTTTATTTTCTCAATTTTACTAATATCAATATCATTTTCTGTCGAATGTAATAATGCGATAGTGTTTTGGCTCAATTTGACATTGCTATTCAAATTTAAGCTATTTGACGTTTGCACAGATGCTTTAGTTTCTTTATTTTGTCCATTTATTAAATCACGATTCAGCAATCCCGATACTGCTGTAACCAATTTTGTTGCATCTATACTCATAAAATTCCTTTAATTCAAGTCAAGGTTTATAGGGTTGGTTTAGTCTAATTATCGGCAAAAATCAAAAAATCATTAATTTTATTTATTAATAATAATGATAGCTTTTTCACTAACAACACCTTCAACAACATTACCCGTATTAAGTTTAATATTAATTGATTCTCCCAATGCCCCATTACTTAATGTCTTGCCATGCGTTGCAATTGAGTAACCTTCGCCATTAATAATGACCTTTACGGTTTGACCGGCTTTAACATACCAGTTTTTCTGCAGCATTGAATTTTTTATTACTTCACCATCATTAATATTACGTAAAGCAAGATGATTGATAACTTCAGATTGATTTAAAATTACTGTTGCTGGTAATTTATCTAGCTGACCAGACTGCATTTTTACCAGTTGTTCAGTAATTAATGTTCCTGCACTAATGGCTTGTTTAGCAATAACATAATGGCCACTCACAGCGACGTATATCTGGATATATTTAGTGATATTTTCGCATTTGGCGGTAATGGTTAAATTGCCCCATTGTTTATTTTTGTTCAATATCGCCAATGTTGGTGAGTCACAACTTAATTGTGGTTTTGCAGTTGGATAATTAATGACAACTTTATCAACATTCACATCAATAAGTTGTTGATGGATCAGATCACTAATTTGTTTTTCAAGTGCAGTGGCAAAAACTATTTTTGAACTACCTAACATACAAAAAAGAAACAACAATCTAATAATCTGAGGCATATTTGTTGGGGTTCATGTAATTATTGATAACTAAATTGTACTTTATAAGCCCACCTATCGAATGTTGAAATAAGGGCAATTTTTATCGTTATTTATACGATGATTTTTTTTTGATTTGCTTAAAATTCTTTTTATCTATCAGGATGAGATGATTTTATGCTAAATAAATTAGATACTTTCGTTAATTTTCACCAACAAGCACTCAATGTTCGTGAAAAACGTCAAAATATACTTGCAACCAATATTGCTAATAGTGATACGCCTAATTACCAAGCGAGGGACATTGATTTTAATACTGAATTAAATAGAGCCATCAATAATCAATCGACCCACAATAATATAAAACTAACTATTACTTCTGCAAAACATATTCAAATAACTAGCGCTGATTTCACTAATTATAATCTTCTTTATCGTATTCCTTATCAATCATCTGCTGATGGCAACACTGTTGAGATGGATCAAGAACGAACGGCTTTTATGGATAACAGTATCCACTATCAAAGTAATTTAACCTTTTTAGGTGAACAGTTTAAAAATGTCATTTCGGTATTACAGCAAGGATAATCATCATGAGCTTCTCTATTTTTTCGGTTTCTGGTTCAGCCTTAATGGCACAAACACAACGAATGAATGTCAGTGCCAGTAATTTAGCTAATGCTGATAGTGTTACCAGTACTTCTGGTCAAGCTTATCGAGCCAAACAAGTTATCTTTCAAGTCGATGACAATGGTTATTCCAATAGTGTTGCTGGAGTAAAAGTAGCACAAGTTATTGAAGATCCTGCGCCAATGAATTTAGTTTATGAACCTAATCATCCTTTGGCTGATGAACAAGGCTACATTCAAAAACCTAACGTTGATGTAGTAGCAGAGATGGTTAATACCATTTCTGCATCTCGTAGCTACCAAGCAAATGTAGAAGTGATTAACACCGCAAAAAGTTTAATGCTAAAAACACTGACTCTAGGACAATAAAAGGGCGTAATTGATGGGTATCTCAAATGTAGCAGTTTCAGAATCAACTAATATGGCCAGTCCACAAGCGCTAAAGAAAGGTTCGTCTGATGGTAACTCAAGTCAGGAACTACAAGATAATTTCTTAACATTACTTATTGCCCAAATGAAAAATCAAGATCCTACCAATCCAATGGATAACAGTCAGTTAACCTCGCAATTAGCTCAAATCAATACGTTAGCAGGTATCGAACGACTGAATACCACATTAGGTATGGTTTCAGGCCAAATTGACGATAGCTTATCGGTCAATGCCAGCAACATGATTGGTAAAGGTGTCATGGTTCCAGGTAATAAAATTTTGGTTGCTACATCAGAAGTGGAAGGTTCGGAAAGCGAAAAGGAAACTATTACCACACCATTTGGCTTTGAACTTATGCGTGATGCTGAGTCAGTGGTCATTACCATCAAAGATGAAAATGGCAATGTTGTACGTGAGGTCGATTTAGGTTCGATTCCTGCTGGGGTTAGCTCTTTTACTTGGGATGGTGAACTGAATGATGGGACACTGGCGCCAGATGGTAGTTATACGTTTTCGGTTAATGCCACTTATGACGGGCAAAAAGTATCATCCACACCACTATCTTACTCGGTTGTGTACGGCGTAATTAATAGCAAAGTTAATAATAAAGTATTACTTGATTTAGGGATACTTGGTTCAATTAGTATTGACGAAGTACGTCAAATTCTTTAAAGGGGAATAAGTTAATATGGGATTTTCTCAAGCAATTAGTGGTATGAATGCCGCATCAAAACAATTAGATGTTATTGGTAATAATATTGCCAATTCTGCAACAGTTGGCTTTAAAAGTGCTAGCATTTCATTTGCCGATATCTATGCTGGTTCAAAAGTAGGAATGGGCGTCAAAGTGGCTGCGGTTATGCAAAATTTTAATGATGGCACCACAACCTCAACCAATAATAGTCTAGATGTTGCTATCTCTGGTAATGGCTTTTTCCGCTTAGTTGATAGTAGTGGTCAAATCTATTATACCCGTAATGGCCAGTTTCAATTAGACGCTGATCGCAATATTATCTCAGCGGATGGTTTTCAATTAACCGGTTATCTTGCCTCAGGCACACCACCACAGATCCAACAAGGTTCAGCACCAGGCCCATTAAAGATTTCACAAGAGATGTTAAATGCATCAGCAACCAATAAAGCCTCTTTGCAAACAAATTTAAATTCAAATAGCAAAGTACCTGAAAAACAACCAATTAATGCCACCGATGCTGATACCTTTAATTATTCAACCACGATCACCACTTATGATTCTTTAGGTAATCAACGTAATGTTCAGCTTTTTTATGTTAAAACAGCTGATAATCAATGGGATGTTCATTATCTTGATAGTAGTGATCCTAACGCAAGCCTACAAGCATTAGGGCAAATGGAGTTTGATTCATCAGGCAAATTAATTAGTGATCCAGAAATGACGATTAATATTAATGGGCTTAATGGTTCAGCCGCCAATAGCTTCACGCTGTCATTAGCAAACAGTACGCAACAAAATATGGGTAAAGAAGTCGGTAGCATTAAAACCCCTGTCGTTGATGGTTATGCTGCTGGTGATCTGGTTGGCTATAGTATCAGTGATGATGGCTCAATTTATGGCGTCTATTCTAACCAACAAACGATGTTATTAGGCCAAATTGCCATGGCTGATTTTGCCAATGTTAATGGCCTAGAATCAGCCGGTAACAATAACTGGCGGGCGACGCTTAAATCTGGTGGTGAAGTATTAGGCCCAGCTAATACCGGTACTTTTGGTTTGCTAACCAGTGGTGCAGTTGAATCATCCAATGTCGATATGAGCCAAGAATTAGTCAATATGATTGTTGCCCAACGTAATTATCAATCTAATTCACAAACCATTAAAACTCAGGATCAAATCCTTAATACATTGGTTAATTTAAGATAATTCAAGGAGTATTTATGGATCGCGTTATTTATACTGCTATGTCTGGCGCCAGCCAAACATTAAATCAACAGTCCATAACTAGTCATAATTTAGCTAATGTATCGACAGTTGGCTTTCGGGCGCAATTAACAGCAATGAAAGCCGTTCCCATTGTCGGTAGTAGTATGCCGACAAGAACCATGGTGACGGCAACTACGCCAACCTATGATTCAACAATCGGTGCCTTTAATTACACTGGACGCAATTTAGATGTTGCTTTATCCCAAAACGATTGGTTAGCAGTACAATTAGCTGATGGCAGTGAAGGATATACCCGTAATGGTGCGATTCAAATCGATGAAAACGGCACACTTAACATTCAAGGCTTTCCGTTACTTGGTGATAATGGCGTATTAACAGTACCTCAGCGTTCACAAGTTAGTGTCAGTACTGATGGGACTTTATCAGCTTTAGGTGCTGGCGATAAACGCACCACCATTGCCCAAGTAGGAAAAATAAAAAAAGTTCACCTTGAACGCAATGAATTGGTACGTGGTGATGATGGATTTTTCCATGCAACTGAGGCAACCATAAATAATCGTGGTGCCGTGTTACAAGATAACCCAAATGCAAAATTGATGTCTGGAGTACTCGAAGGAAGTAATGTTAATCCGGTTACAGCAATGGTGAATCTAATTAGCCATTCTCGTCAATTTGAAATGCAGATGAAACAAATTACTACTGCCGACGAAAATGCCCAAAAAGCCAACCAAATATTATCGTTAACTTAACTAAAATAGGAAACAGCAATGATTAAATCATTATGGATTGCAAAAACCGGTTTAACTGCGCAACAAATGAATATGGATATTATTTCCAATAATTTAGCCAACGTTAGCACTGGTGGTTTTAAACGCCAACGCGCCGTTTTTGAAGATCTGTTATACCAAACAGTTCGCCAACCTGGAGCACAATCTTCAGAACAAACAACATTACCTTCAGGATTACAAATTGGTACCGGGGTAAGACCAGTTGCAACCGAACGAATTCATAGCCAAGGTAATTTAGAATTAACCGATAACAGTAGTGATATTGCCATTAATGGACAAGGATTTTTCCAAGTTCTTATGCCAGATGGAACACAAGCCTATACCCGCAGTGGCGCTTTTCAAGTTAATCAAAATGGTCAGTTAGTAACAGCTGCCGGTTATGAAATTCAACCAACAATCAACATTCCATCCAATGCTATAAAAATGACCGTAGCACGTGATGGCGTTGTCAATGTCACCTTAGCTAATCAATCAACTCAAGTACAAGTTGGTCAATTAACATTACACACTTTTATCAATGACACCGGATTAGAAAGCGTTGGTGAAAATCTATATCTAGAAACCGAAAGTTCTGGTGCACCAACTGAAAATACACCGGGGCTCAATGGTGCTGGACTGCTATACCAAGGTTATATTGAAACGTCAAATGTGAATGTGGCCGAAGAGCTGGTTAATATGATTCAAGTACAACGTGCTTACGAAATTAATAGTAAAGCAATATCGGCATCTGACCAAATGTTGCAACGTTTAAATCAATTATAAATCTAACAAAATGATAGCGGTAATGAGATATCTTTATATTTTAATAACTTTGTCGTTAGTTGGTTGTAGTCAATTACCCAAAAAAGCATTAGTTGAAGGCGACACCAGTATTGTTCCAAAAATGCCAGAAATTGTGAACAGCAGTGGTTCCATTTATCAAGCCTCACAACCAAGTAGTTTTGGTTATCAACCGATGTTTGAAGATCGTCGACCACGCAATATTGGTGATGTATTAACTATTGTTTTACAAGAAAATGTTAGCGCAAGTAAAAGTTCATCGATTAATGCCGGCCGTAATGGTGGGGTCAATTTAGGGGTAAAAACCGTACCGCACTTTTTAGATGGGCTAGTTGGTCGTGGTAAAGTCGATACCGATATCTCAGGTAGCAATGATTTTAAGGGTTCTGGTGGTGCCAATGCTAAAAATACCTTTAGCGGTACCATTACCGTCACCGTTCAAGATGTCATGATTAATGGTAATTTAAAAGTGATTGGTGAAAAACAAATTGCAATAAATCAGGGCACAGAATTTATTCGATTTTCAGGTGTTGTTAACCCTCGGACAATAAGTGGTAGTAATACCGTTATATCAACTCAGGTCGCTGATGCTCGTATTGAATATGTAGGTAATGGCTACATCGATGAAGCACAAACAATGGGTTGGTTACAGCGCCTGTTTTTTAATCTTTCGCCATTTTAATGAGTATCATTATGCTAAATAAATTACGTACTTTTATCTGTTTTGTTTTGCTAATAGTGATTGTCCCTTCTAGTTATGCCGAGCGAATAAGAGATTTGGTGACAATACAAGGCGTTCGCGAAAATGCCTTAGTCGGCTATGGTATCGTGGTAGGGCTTGACGGTACCGGTGACCAAACTTCACAGACACCATTTACGATACAAAGTATCACCAATATGCTCTCACAATTAGGTATTACCGTGCCATCAGGAAGCAACATGCAGTTAAAAAATGTGGCAGCGGTAATGGTCACGGCTAAATTACCGTCTTATGCGCGTGTTGGCCAACAAATTGATGTGGTTGTTTCGTCATTAGGCAACGCCAAAAGCCTGCGTGGTGGTACATTGATTATGACACCATTAAAAGGCGCCGATAACCAAGTTTATGCGATTGCGCAAGGTAATCTTTTTGTTGGTGGTATGGGGGCAAGCAGTAGAAGCAGTAGTGTAACGGTTAACCAAATGGCTGGTGCGACCATTCCTAGCGGAGCAACCATCGAAAGAGAATTAGTTACCCGCTTAGATGAAAACAGTACTATTCATTTACATCTTAACCATTTTGACTTTACTGTGGCTACAAAAATTGCTGATGCCATTAACAAAGTGCAAAAAAATATCGCCATTGCTTTAGATGGCATGACCGTAAAATTGACCATGCCACAAGACAGCCAAGCAAGAGTTAAATTATTATCTAAAATTCAAAATCTCCAAATTAGTGCTAGCCCTATTTCCGCTAAAGTGGTGATTAATACACGTACTGGTGTCGTGGTCATGAATCAAAAAGTACAATTAGACAATTGTGCCGTTGCGCATGGTAATTTATCCGTGGTGGTAAATAATAAATTGAAAGTTAGCCAACCCAATACGCCACTCGCCGGTGGCAACACAGCAGTAGTTCCAGATGATGAGGTCACTGTCGAACAAGATGGTGGTGCACTGCAGAATTTAGCGTCTGGCGTCGATCTAAATCGAGTTATTCATTCACTTAACTTATTAGGTGCCAATCCTACAGAATTAATGTCGATACTAGAAGCATTAAAAACCGCAGGTTGTTTGCATGCCGCATTGGAAACTATTTAAAGCAGAATCATTGAAATGAAAAACCTAATAAATCAGTCTGTTAACCGTTTTGCTTATGATTTTTCTAGCATTAATCAATTAAAACGTAATGCCGTTAGTGGATCAACTGACAGCATCAAACAAGTTGCCGATCAGTTTGAAACACTATTTGTAAATATGATGATGCAATCTATGCGCAAAGCGGTACCCAATGGCGGTTTATTTAATCAATCAGCAATGCAATTATTTACCTCTATGTTTGATCAACAAATTGCTCAACAAACGGCAGGTAAAGGTTTAGGGTTATCTAATGTTATTGTTAAACAATTAACTAATCAGCCACATTCTACGCTTAATATTCATTCACAAGCTCAAGCGAATAATAATCAAACCAATATGCGATTGGCACAATCTTTATTTAGTGATAATTCATCCAATTTATCGCCAGCAGCATTAGGGCAAATGCTTTATCAACAGCATAAAGCCAACAATTTAACCAAAGCAAATGTTAATGAATCAACGTTAGCAACATCGCTCAACGAAGTTGATAAAGACCATATTAGCCAATTTGTCGTCGAATGGTTTGAGCCAGCAAAGCAGGCATCCAAAATATCTGGCATTCCTTATGAAGTCATTATTGCTCAAGCTGCTTTAGAAACCGGTTGGGGTAAAAAACAGATAAAAACGGCTGATAATAAGCCGAGTTATAACTATTTCGGTATAAAAGCAACCTCATCATGGCAAGGTGATTCAACTCGATTAACGACTCAAGAATTTCTAAATAACAATATGGTTAAAATTAAAGATGAATTTAGGGTGTACAATAGTAAACAACATGCATTAACTGATTACCTTAATTTATTAACCAAAAGCCCACGTTATCGTGCAGTGGTTAATGCTCCAGATGCTAGAACAGCAGCCAAAGCACTACAAGACGCACACTATGCAACTGATCCTAACTATAGCGAGAAACTGATCCAAATTATTGGACGAATCGAGCAAATTGCCAAAAATACACCGCAAAAATCAATATCTGGATTTAGACAAATTGCCTTTAAATAGTGCTTAAATAAATATAACTGTTAAATAAATTGCATTATTATCACAGCCAAAAAGTAGACCAAACTCTGCTCTATAGTCAATAAATAACCAATAATGCGTTAGTTACATATATCGAGATCACCTATAATCGTATTTCTCACCCTTTAGCAAATAGCTGGTCATCAGTATAGCAATATAAAAAACAGTATGACTATAAAATGATAACCGTAAGCAAATCGATAATCAGGAGGTTGCACCCCCTGTTTGTTAGATGAATAGTAATGTTTAGGACGTAAGAAAATTAATAATAGATTATTTCATTTGAAATAATGACATGTTTTGCATGTTCATAAATGTATATTGTGCTGCTTGTAAATTTGCTTGTAGCATCACATAATCTGAAATCGCTTCATACCAATCAACATCTTCAATTTGACTAATTTGCGTTTCAAAATCAATATCTAAGGTTTTACCCAGTGCGGTTAGTCTTTCGACTTCAGCCAATACATTTCCGCCTGCAGCTCTAACGGTAGAGATGTTTTCAAATGAGTTATCAACACCTTGACTGGCTTTAGATAAACCTAATCGAAACTGTTCAATAGCTTCAGGGTCATTATCATCTAAACCAATTTGCAATGCCGCTATGGCATAATCGATACTCGCAAAGACATCACTTTCTACTGCCGTATTGGCGCCTGTCATAAAAATCTGTTGGCCAGTAAAACTTAGCGATACTTCACGGGTATCATCGATGAAAACATTAATCGTAGTTGAACCACCGACATAATTCACTTTACCGCTTTCATCGACCACAAAAGGAGGGGTATCATTTTTATTACCAGCAAACAGATAATTACCATTGGTATCTTTAGCATTGGCTAATGAAATTAACTGATCTTTTAATCCTTGTAGCTTATTGGCTAAATCTTGTCTGTTTTCATCATTTAACGTCTCATTACCGGCATAAACTAAAGTTTCTTGGATTGATTGAATCACAGTATTCGCTTCTTTTAATACTGTATCTTGCCGACTTAATGATTTATCAACACTATCTCGCGCTGCTTGAAATTGGTTATTTCTTGATTGAGCTTGCTTTAAAATTAATGTTTGTGAAGCACCCATCGGATCATCTGAAGGTGATAATATTTTCTTGCCGGTTGCCAAATGTAATCCTGACTTTTGCCATTTGGTATTGGTATTTAAAATACTATTTAGATTTTTTTGATACATTGAATGAGTACTAAGTCGCATGTCTAAATCCTTTTATTATTTGGCCAAACCTAAAATGGTATCAAATATTGTCGTTGCCGCATCAATAACCTTGGCATTTGCTTGGTAATATTGCATATAAACTTGCATAGAAATATATTCTTCTTCGATATTCACACCAGAGATAGATTGATTCTGCTCATAAATTTCTTGAGTGATATTTTGACTCGATTGTGCTGAAATTTTAGCGGTCTGCGTCTCACTACCTACATAACTAACTAATGATGTATACGCACTATTTAAGGTTTTAGTACCATTAACTAGTTTTTCATTTTGTATATCAAGTAGTTTAGCCACATTTCGATTATCACCACTACCATTTTCATCATCGTTAATACCGGTCGCGAGTTTATTTACATCTTTAACCAGTAACTGTAATGATGAGGCTACATCGGCAACAGGTTTAAGTAAAAAGCTATCACCAGCAACAGCATTGCCAGTAATTTCAATCGATAAGCCGTCAAACACTAACTTACCATCGCTAACTTGTGGGGTAATTTGTTGATTATCAGATAATCTGGTTACTACCCAATCGTTGCCATTGAACTCTATTTTATAATCAGAAGCTTTGACTTCAGTTACTGAGTTATAATCCATTTTAACCGTAGCATTACCTTGGTTTTTGCTATTAGCAATACTAGTCGGTTTGTGATAATCAAATAGTTTTTCGCCAAGGTCACCATTAACATCAACGCCAGACGTATGTACTTCATTAAAGCGCTCAGCTAAATTTAACGCCAACAACCCTAATTGATTACGAGCTTCAAGGAGTGGTCCATCACGAAAAGCTAATAGTCCATTTAATCGGCCTGATGCGATATTTTGACTTGTCAGTTCTTGTGTCGCACCAGAATTATGGGTGTAAATAATCGTATTTAAGGCTGGATCAGAGGCCGAAGGCTGCACCGATAACTGATTTGTCGATGCGCCTTGTACTAAGCTTAAACCATTGCTAAGCGAAATATTATATTGGCCATTTTGCTCGGTAACAGTTATACCAATCAGTTCGCTTAATTCAGTTACCAGTTGATCTCGTTCATCTAGTAAAGAATTAGGCTCATGACCACCACTTACAGCCTGTAATTTGGCAATTTTTTGATTGAGATCGGCAATTTGTTGGGTATAAGTATTAACTTTATCTATGTTATTCGTCAGTTCAGTATTGATATTGGCAATTTGATTTTTTAAATTCAATTCCGTTTTATTGAACTGGCTGACTAAAGAGGTAAGATCGCTAATCACTGTCTGTTTTGTTGCAGCATCACCCGCATTGGAAGAGAGCTTATTTAAGCTAGCAAACAGATTATTTAATTGTGAGGAAATACTGTTTTCGTTTTCAGCTAGTAAATTATCGACTTTTGATAATTCATTGTAATAGGCTTTTATCGAACCATTTTGCGATTGTGATTGACGTAATTGACCAACCACAAAACTGTTATATGCGCGGTTAACTGATGATACCGCAACACCATTACCCACAAAGCCAAAATTATATTTAGTGCCGTTTGCTTGACGCAAAATTTGCTGCTGGCGGTTATAACCAACTGTATGTGCATTACTAATATTATTACTAATCACATTAAGCATATTTTGTGCTGTATTTAATCCACTAATACCGGTATTCATCAATGAATTTGACATAAAGGCTCCTAAATATAATCTCAGTTAATAATAAAATTATTAAACTAAAGTGTTATTATTTATATCGGCCTACAATTTAAAAACTTTAGTTATTTTTAGATAAAAATGGATTTTTTTTGATTTTAATTTTTTAACCAGCTTAATCTGAGTATTTATGTTGATATTATTCTGATTTAATTTGTTTGGCCTGTTTTAAAAAATCGATGCCAGTCATGGTATTTTCATCTTCAATATATTGCTGTGCCGATTTGTTCAAAATTAAAATACTAATACGACGATTGGCATCTTTGCTGTAATTTGGGTTATTTAATCCCACCGTATCGGCTAAACCAATAATACGAATGATTTTATTGGAATCTAATCCACCAGCGATCAGTTCTCTTCTTGATGAGTTTGCTCTATCTGCGGATAACTCCCAGTTACTATAACCACGATCACCGGTTATATACTGACGCTCATCAGTATGACCAGATAACGTCATTTTATTAGGTAACGAATTTATGATTGGCGCTAAAGCATACAAAATTTCTTGCATATTAGGATGAATAACCGCACTACCAACATCAAACATCGGTTTATCATCGGTGGCTAAAATCTGAATTCTTAGCCCCATTTCTGTTAGTTCAACGATAAGATTAGCGGCTAATTTTTGTAGTCGAGGATCAAGTTCAAATACTTCATATATTTTATTCGCTGTATCAATTAATTGATGTTTCTCATCTTGATTCAAATCAGATTCGACAGGATGATCATTCAATATGGTATTTTTATCTTCACCTACATTTTTAGATACATCATCGCCACCACCCGGTATCGGGCTTTCACTATCACTGATATTTTTGCCACCATTTTGACCTAAAATCAATGGTGTTCTAAAGTATTCAGCAATGCCTTGTAACTCTTGTGGACTGGACTTAGCAATTAACCACATGACAAGAAATAGCGCCATCATCGCCGTCATAAAGTCAGCATAAGCAATCTTCCATGATCCACCATGATGGCCACCGCCATGACCGGATTTCTTTTTAGAAATAACTATTCTTACTGACTTCTTTTTCATTATTCATTATTTTCTGTTGGGTTAGCGTTTTTATCTTTCACTTCTTGAATATATTTTTCTAATTCAAAGAAAGATGGCCGTTCGTGGGAAAAAATTGTTTTGCGACCAAACTCAATACAAATTTGCGGGGCATAATCATGCATACTGGCAATAAGAATCACTTTAGTACATTCTAAAATTTTTACTGTATCGGCATTTTTTTGCCTTAATAAGGCTGCTAAAGGCGACACAAAACCATAAGCCAGTAAAATACCTAAAAAGGTACCAACCATAGCATGGGCAATAAGCTCACCCAATTCGCTAGCTGGTCGGTCAGCTTGAGCTAAGGTGTTAATAACCCCCATAACTGCTGCCACAATACCAAAAGCAGGTAAACCATCACCGACGCTAGCAATAGCATCAGCTGGTTTTTCAAGTTCATGAGTATAGGTTTCTATTTCCTCATTCATTAGTGCTTCGATTTCATATACTTCCATATTGCCACTGATCATCAAACGTAAATAATCAGTGATAAAATCACAAACTTGTGGATTGGCTAAAATAAGTGGGTATTTTTTAAATAACTCACTCTCCTTGGGATTATCGATATCTTCTTCAATCGATAAGCCACCACTTTGACGTACTTTAGTTAATATGGTGTACATTAAATTAATTAATGTTAAGTAAAGTGTTTTATTATATTTTGAGGTTTTAAATAAATTACCTAGCGATTTAAGTGTCGCTTTGATAACTTTCTTTTCGTTACTGACAATGAAAGCACCAATAGCTGTCCCACCAATAATGAGAAACTCTAATGGTTGAAAAAGTACCGCCAAATACCCGCCACTTAGCACATAGCCGACTAAGGCTGAAGCGATAACCACAATATATCCTATAATTATTAGCATTGGCTTTCCCTTATCTCCATAAAATACAACTAACTCTGTTTTACTGCTTAATATTTACTTAAATTGTTACCTGATTTGCTGTGACTAAATTAAATGCATTTGGTATTGATAAAACTTGTAAACATTTGGCATGACTCTCTTTATGTGTTTTATTATTTTTTTCTGCTCTTGATGGTGGCTGGCATAAACTGCACACAAAGCTATTATGCGGTTGATAAGCATGGGTAATAAATCGCCCTTTGCACTCCTTGCAACTTGACTGCTGCATAACATTACTTTCAACAAATTTAACTAAAATCCATGCTCGGGTTAATCCTAAAATAGGCTCTTCATCTTGAGGAAAGGAACACTGCTCTAAATAGAGTTGATAGGCTTTTAAAATGGCCTGAACACCAGGTTTAATGCCATTTTTAACTAAAAAATGGTAAGCATTATAAAACATACTTGAGTGAATATTGGGCTCCCAAGTCATAAACCACGTAGTTGAAAAGGGAAGTAAACCTTTAGGAGGAGGACATCCTTGAATTTCTTTATATAATTTAATTAATTTACCACGGCTTAAATTGGTTTCACTTTCCAACATTTGGATTCTAGCGCCGAGTGAAATTAATCGAATAGCTAATTGAACTTCTTTATACTTTTGAATAATACTTGTGCTACTCATCTTTATTATCTACCTACTTATTAATTGAATCTAAAAGTAAGCTTGATAGAAGGATCCCTGTATGCATCTGCTTTATATCACTAACGCGAGATTCCTCAGTTAATTTTTCCATCATTGCCGAATTTTTAAATCTAAATTGAAATGTTAATTGATTGGTTTCAGATAGAACCAACATTTGAGAAGCACTTAAATTACTCAAGATATCAGCTGTTTTTTCATCAATTCCTAATCGATACATCGCCATCACTTTATCTTTTTCAAGCATCTTTTGACTTAATAAAAGCGTTGAAAGATTTAAATGATGAATACATTTCAAAATATCGTCATCTTGTATATTTCCCAATTTAACCACCACAATCCATATCTGTTTGCGCTCGCATAAAAAAACGCAAAATTAATAAAATACAACTAACACCACTTTTTTAAACTTAAAGTTACATTTTTAAATTCGAAAGGTCAATAAAAAAATCATTTCAATTTATTTTCGATTTATTTTTCCATGTTTTACTGTTTTATTTCTTTTTTTATAAAATAATTTTACTTTGTATTCGTTTAATTGCTTGGCTATGTAATTGACTTACTCGAGATTCGCTAATATCCAACACTTTTCCAATCTCTTTTAAATTTAATTCTTCTTGATAATAGAGAGCTAAAACCATTTTTTCTTTTTCTGGTAAGTTACCAATTTGTTGAACAATAATATTGCGAATTTCATCATTGATAATGGAAGCAAAAGGATTGTTATCTGCGTCAGGCTCAATTAACGCATCCAAATTATCGCCGAGTTTTTTGTGAATCTCATCATAAGAACAGATTTGGCTATAATTCGAATCTAATAATACTTTGTGATATTCAGTAAGAGATAATTGCAGATGAGCAGCTATCTGTTGATCATTGGGAGGTATGCCTAATTTTTGCTCTAATTCATTAATAGCTTTAGTGACATCTTTAATTTTTTTCCGTGTTTGCCGTGGCAACCAATCTCGACTGCGTAATTCATCTAGCATAGCCCCTTTTATTCTCGGAGTAGCAAAGGTAGTAAAAGTATATCCTTGAGATGCATCATAGCGTTTTATAGACTCTAATAAACCTATATAACCAACTTGCAGTAAGTCATCAAGTTCAATCGTGGTTGGCAATCGAACTGCTAATTTCAACGCTTCATTACGAACTAAATACAGATATTGTTGCCAATCGATTTGATTCACTACACCTTGAGAGTTATACAGGCTATCACTCATTTTTCTGAACCAATGTGAAAAAATGCTAATGATTATTATGACGATAATTGATTGAATTAATGGCAAGAATAAGATATTAAAAAATAGGTAATTAACATTATTAACAATAGTGGTATTAAAAAATACCACTATTGTTATCGTACAAAATTAGAGTGACCGAAATTCTATCTATGTACTTGTATGGTTTTATTGTAATAAAGACAATACTGATTGTGGTACTTGGTTAGCTTGTGCTAATACTGAAGTACCAGCTTGTTGTAAGATTTGACCACGTGTCATATTAGATACTTCTTCAGCATAATCTGCATCTTCAATACGGCTACGTGCTGAACTTAAGTTATTTACAGTATTGTTGATGTTAGTTACAGTTGACTCAAAACGATTTTGTACCGCACCAAGCTCACCACGTAATTCATCAATTTTTGATAATGCCGCATCAATTGTTTTTAATGGATCTGCGGTTGGCGCATCTGATACATTAAAACTAGCTAAACCTAATTTGTCGCTGTCAATTTGTTTTAAATTGATAGCAATGATTTCACCATCATTTGCACCAACTTGAATGTTAAGGGTTTTGTCTTCTGATAATACTTTAGTACCATTGAAGTCAGTTTGTGCTGATACACGGTCGATCTCTTGTAAACGTTGGTCGATTTCATTTTGGATTGATACAAGATCGCTTTCAGAGTTAGTACCGTTTGCTGCTTGAACAGTTAATTCACGAATACGTTGTACGTTATTATTGATTTCGTTTAATGCACCTTCTGTAGTTTGTGCAATTGAAATACCGTCATTGGCATTACGTGCAGCTTGAGTTAGACCACGAATACTAGAAGAAAAACGGTTAGCGATTGCTTGACCAGCCGCATCGTCTTTAGCACTGTTGATACGCATACCAGATGATAGACGCTCAATTGCAGTTCCAAGCACGCTTTGAGAATGATTAAGGTTGTTTCTTGCCATTAAAGACATAGTATTAGTATTAATTACTTGTGCCATTTTTATCTCCTTTAATATGATTAGTTAGATCAACGAGATATTGAAAAATAATTCAATATATATGCTGATGGTTTAGTTATCGGTATTAAAAAAGGAAACTTTAATATTTTTTTGAATTTTTATTTATTGAGGTTAAATAAAGCTGAATAACTAAGTCGTTTGATGAACATGATTAAAGGGCATCATAGTTGTTTATATGTGTAGTAATTGAAGTTATGTATCGCTGAATCGACTGGTTAATATAGCCTTAATTTGTGGCAACAAAACTTAAGCTTGTCCCCGTTTAATTCATGGCAATATATTTTCTAATTAATCAATAGTAATGATATTGAAAGTTTCACTACACAATTTTAATGTTAGGCAACATAAAGGACAGCTAACAACACTATTGATTAAGATAACTAACTCGTTTTTTAATAGATAAAACTGATTATCAATATTCTCATTACCAAAACCGACTTATTTATTAGTAAAGATAAAAAACTAAAAACAGCTAAACTTTTTACGGCATTGGTCGATAAAACAAGGGATGAAAGAATTTATATTAGGATAATCAATCATGGCAATGAGTATATTAGGAATTGGTTCTGGTATTGATTTAAATGAAGTATTAGATCAATTAGAAGCCGTTGAAAAAAATCGTCTTACACCGATAAAGGCCCAACAAAAAGTAGTTAATAACAAAATAAGCGGTTTTGGTAAATTAAAAAGTGCATTATCAACATTCAACAGCGCAACAGCAAAACTGCAAAAAAAAGAGCTGTTTCAAGCGCGTTCCGCATCTGGTAATGACAACTATTTTACCACTAATGTAAATAGCAAGGCCCAATTAGGTAATTATGCGGTTAGCGTCGAACAACTTGCCACTGCGCATAGTGTTGCTACTAATGCTATTAACGATAAAACATCAGCGTTAGGTAATAATAATGAAACCCGTACCCTCACAATAGAACAAGCTAATGGCCAAAAATTAAATATCACGTTAGGCAAAGATGACACATCGCTCGAATCGATAGCCAATGCAATCAATCAAGCTAAGGTGATTAATGAAGATGGTTCAACCAGTGAAACAACAGTAAACGCAACTATTGTCCGTTCTGGAACTGATAGCTATCAACTGGTTATCACATCAAAAGAAACCGGTGAACAACAAGCCATTACCTCAATTTCATCCGATGATGATAAGCTTAATTCACTAATTGGTTTTAATGCTAATCAAGCTGATTCATCAGCTATGAGTGAAGTAGCTAAAGCGCAAGATGCTAAATTTAGCTTTAATGGTATAACGATTAATAGCTCATCAAATACCGTTAAAGAGGTTATTCCTGGTGTCGATATCACATTAAAAGCAGTCACTACAACAGCGCAAAATTTAACCATCAGCGCTGACAATGACAAAGCTCAAGAAGCCCTTAAAGAGTGGGTTGATGCCTTTAATCAATTACAATCAACCATATCCAGCTTAACGCAATTTACCGCTGGTGATGCCAATTCAGATGAATTAAATAATAGTAATGGCCCACTGATTGGTGATTCAACTCTCCGTAATATTGATCAAAGTATTCGCTCTATATTTTCTAAAGGTCAAACAGGAGAATTATCGGTACTAGCACAAATTGGTATCAATATGGATAGTAATGGCAAACTGGTGATTAAAGAAAACGAATTAGAAAAAGCCCTTAAAGAAAACAGTGAAGCAGTCGCCATTTTATTTACCGGTGATGGTGAAACAACTGGTATTGCCAACGAAGTCTTTGCCAAAGTAAGTAGCTTTATTGATAGCGACGGCATGATTGATACGGCAACTAACGGTTTAAATTCTACCTTAAAATCATTAGATAAACGTTATGACCAAGTTAATAACTCTATTGACCAAACTATCGAGCGTTATCGAGTACAATTCACAAAACTAGATATCTTAATCAATGAATTAAATGGTATGAGCAATTACCTTACCACCCAATTTGAAATGATGGCGAATTTAAAAAAATAAGGCATAACAATGTATAAAATGGGATCTCAAGCTTATAAACAAGTTAATTTAGAAACTAGCGTTAGTCAGGCTTCACCTCATCAGCTTATTGTTTTGTTATTTGATGGCGCATTAAATGCTATTCGCTTAGCTGAGTTATATATACAAAAGGGTAATATTGCTGGTAAAGGAAAAGCCATTTCTAAAGCTATTAATATCATTGATAATGGGCTTAAAAGTTGCCTTGATTTAGAGCAAGGCGGTGAAATTGCTAAAAATTTAGATCAGTTATATCAATACATCAGTCAGCAACTGGTTTTCGCTAATCTACATAATGATACGCAAATACTGCAAACTTGTTTTGATCTGCTTAATAATATTGCCCAAGCTTGGCGTGAGATAGCATAGTTATGGATGTAGCAGAATTGAATACGAATCTAGTATTAGAACAATACGAGCAACTTAATTATGTTGTTGAGCAAATGCTAATTAATGCACAACAAGAAAATTGGGAATTATTAATTAGTTGGCAAACTAAATATCAGCAGTTAGCACGTGATATTCAACTCAAAAATGGGTTAACTACTATTGATAATATACCATTATCACAACAAGATATAATTCAAATGTATATCAATAATATTCTTAGTTATCATGAGCAATTAAAGCAATTAATCCATCTGCGACATAATGAATTAAGCCAATTAATTGGTGAACAGGTTGATTATCAAGCAAAAATAGATAGCTACCAAACAATCGCCAATTTAGTTTAGATTATTCACAGAGTAGTCAAAAAAATAGTACAAAAATAATTGAGGAACGGGGTTTTTTTAGCTAGTTTTATCTGCCAAAAACCCCACTCCGCAAACTTTTTTTGCTTAATTTTACATCGTTAATGTATACACTTTGCTTGTACTGGTGACTAGCTCACTTCGCAATAACTAAAGCATTTTTAATTTGAAAAATAATCTTATAGCGAGTATCTCGATAGTCGTTGTAACAACAATAGTGGTGAGTTTAAGCCAATTTAGGATAAAAATTGGTGATTAATTAATACTATTTTTTAAACCAAAATATTATCATCTAGTCGATAAGTAACCATCCGATAAAGGTTTAAACATTCATATTCATAATTTCTTGATATGCTGCGACTAATTTATTGCGAACTTGAATACCAAATTGTAAAGAAACTGAAGACTTTTGCATGCTAACCATCACCTCATTTAATGCGATATTGGCTTCACCCATCTCAAATGCTTTAGCTTGCTGGCTAGCGTCCATTTGTGTTTGACTGATTTTATCTAATGCCATTTTTAATTCAGCCATAAAATTTTGTTCACTATGATTAACAGATTGCTTATGTGAAAAATCAAGTTGGGTTAATGTTGTGCTATTAAAGGCATCAATACTATTCATAATAAAGGTCACGGTTATTCGTCTTAATCAAGTTATAGCGTAAATTATCATAAAGATAACAATCTAAAAGCGATAACTAAAGGGTAAAGCATATGCTTTTTTAGCTATTGATTTTTTTAAATACACAGATAATAAACCCTAGAATTAATCTAGTCAGTTTAGTGTTAGGATACATATGGATAGCCAGGCAGTTGGTAACAAAGGCGAATCAATATTGAGTAAGTTACCTTTTATTAATCAATTAAAAATAAATCGTAAAATGCTACTCCTTATTGTAGGAGTAATTGTAATAGCAATTAGTAGTATTAGTTACTTATGGCTTAAAGACGATAATTATGGCGTATTATTTAGTAATTTGAATGATAAAGATGGCGGTGAAATCATTAGCCAACTTGATAAGTTAAATATTCCCTACAAATTTTCATCCTCTGGCACAACTATCTTAATTCCCCAAAATCAAATTTATCATACTCGTTTACGAATAGCCCAGCAGGGTTTGCCTAAAGGTGGCGCAATTGGTTTTGAACTACTCGACAAAGAAAGTTTTGGCATGAGTCAGTTTAATGAACAAATCAACTATCAACGAGCATTAGAAGGCGAACTATCGAGAACCATTGCCATTATTAGTAGTGTAGATGATGCCAGAGTGCATTTAGCGATGCCTAAACCCTCTTTATTTGTTCGAGAAAGAAAATTCCCTTCGGCATCTGTTGCATTAACTTTATTACCAGGTCGAGCTTTATCGCAAGGTCAAATTGATGCCATCATTCATTTAATTTCGAGTAGTGTGCCAGAATTACAAGCGGATAAGGTGACGATTATTGATCAAAAAGGCAATTTATTAACTGGCGAAAGATACCGTGACAGTAACGTTAATATTGCCCAATTAGAATATAGTGAACGGATTGAAAATCTAGTTCGAGAACGAGTAGAAAAAATTATTATCCCTATTTTGGGACAACAAAATGTTAAGGTACAAGTGAATGCGGATATCGATTTTAGTCGGCAAGAGTCAACATCGGAAATTTATGATCCCAATAGCGATGCCAGCAACCAAACTATTCGCAGTAAGCAACACATTGAAAATAGCCAATTAGCATCAAGCAACACTATCGGTGGTGTGCCGGGCGCTTTATCTAATCAACCGGTACCAACGCCTAGTGCACCAATTGATGGTGAGGGCGATACCAAAGATAAAGACGATAAACAAAAAATGTATCATTTGCAGTCAAATAAGACATTGAACTTTGAAGTTAATCGTCAAGTTATTCATAGCAAAATCCCTGAAGGTCGTATCAGGCGTTTATCTGTCGCTGTTTTAGTTAATTATAAATTTATCTCAGCCGATGAAGTCACATCGGCAAATGAGGAAAATTCAGAAAAAGAAGCTGTTGAAAAATGGGTAAAACTAGATCAAGAGGAACTCACCCATATTGAAGCACTTGCCCGTCAAGCGATGGGATTTTCTGACTTGCGTGGTGATTCATTAACGGTGGCTAATTTGAAATTTACCGATCAAATTGAAGATGAAAATGCCACCATGGTCTTTTTACAAAAACATGAAGTTTTCGACATGCTGAAAGTCGCGATTAAATATCTGATTTACATTTTAATAATCTGGTTTGCATGGCGCAAAGTATTACGCTCGATATGGATTAAAATTCAAAGACAATATCTTAATACTGATAACAGATCATCTGATAGCACAATGGCTAGTGAAGATAAACTCGATTACAAAGCACACAGTAAACTGCAACAGAAAATTTTTGAAGATAATATGCAACAACAGCAATACATCCGCAAAATTGTCGAGAAAGATCCTCGTGTAATGGCTCTGATTATACGTGGTTGGATGAACAAGAAGGACACCGAGTAATGAATTTAACTGAAGCGCAAAAATCGGCGACAATTTTAATGATTTTAGGTGAAGAATTAGCAGCCAAAGTAATGCAATTTTTAAACCATAAAGAGGTACAAAAAATTAGTAGTGCCATGATGGGATTGCCACAATTAACTCAAGAACAACTGAAAAATATTCTTAATGAGTGTCAAACTACCCTTGATGATTGTGCAGTATTAAATACGGATACCAATGGCTATTTAAGAAAAGTTCTAGAAAAATCAATTGGTAGTGATAAAGCTAACCGCTTGCTTGATGAACTATTAGATACCGATATCGAAGATACCACTGATGGTTTAAAAATGCTTAACTTTGTCGATGCTGCACGCGCGGTTGATTTAGTTAAAAAAGAACACCCACAAATTATCGCCACCATTTTAGTTCACTTAAATCGCGATTTGGCTGCTGAGATTTTAAATTTATTTGATGACCAATTACGTAATGACGTCATGCTACGTATTGCAACTTTCGGTGGTGTAGAGCCATCAGCATTAGAAGTGTTATCGACATCATTATCAACCTTACTACATGGACAAAATATTAAACTTAATAACATGGGTGGCATCCGCACCGCAGCAGAAATTATCAATCTGATGAAATCACAACAAGAAGAACTGGTTATCAATGCATTACGTGATTATGACAATGAGCTTGCTCAAAAAATCATTGATGAAATGTTCTTATTTGAAAATCTGGTGGATGTCGATGATAGAAGTATCCAACGGCTACTCAAAGAGGTGGATAATGAAACCTTAATTATCGCCATGAAAGGGGCAACAGAAACCTTACGCGAAAAACTATTAGCAAATATGTCGCAACGTGCTGCCTCAATATTACGAGAAGATTTAGAAAACAGACCACCAGTTCGCTTGTCGCAAGTCGAAACCGAACAGAAGAAAATTTTGGTTATTGCACGGCGCTTAGCAGAAACTGGTGAGATGATCTTAACGAGTGGTGATGATGAATATGTATAATCATACTAATAGTGTAAGTTGGAAACCATTGCATTTCCAAGATTTGGCACTTAGCGAATTGTCACCATTAACCAGCCAACAACAGCCAGAAGAGTTGGAAGAATTTGCGCCACCATTAGAGCCAGATAACCAAGATGATCAAGATGAGGGCTCTTTTGATATCAATAGCCCAGCAATATTGCTAGAACTCGAAAATATTAAACAACAAGCAAGAGATGAAGCCTACCAAGAAGGCTTTAATCTAGGTAAAGAAGAAGGTTTTAATATTGGCAAACAGACTGGCTATGAACAAGGATTCACACTCGGACACCAAGAAGGGCTGGACACAATAGAACAACAGTTAACAGCAGAAAAATTAACTAGCATAAATGCCATCAAAAATTTAGCAATCAGCTTTCAGCAATCGATTAGCCAAATTGATGAAAAAATTGTACCAAAGCTATTTGACTTAGCTTTACTTGCTGCCGAAAAAACAGTTGGTTCCTTATCAAAAGTCAAACAAAAACAATTATTACATATTATAAAATCATTAATTGAACAAAATACAATTGTTAATCCACCAATTGTAGTACGAATTAATCCAACAGACTTGTTATGGCTTGAACCACAACTAAATAATGAGTTGCAACCACAGCAATGGCAGTTTATAGCTGATGCCAATATCGAATTAGGTGGTTGCAAAATATTTACCCAAACCAATGAGATCGACGCCAGTGTAACCCATCATTGGCAAATCATCTCAGATAATGTACATGGAGTTGAACATTAAGGTGGACTTTTGTACGCAATGGATGACTAAAATTGATAGTGCGCAACAAAAATTACAGTCAATATCGTTAATCCGTCAATATGGTCGCTTAGTTAAAGCTTCGGGCTTAGTTTTAGAGGCCGTGGGTTTAAAATTACCTTTAGGTTCTAACTGCTTTGTCGAACGGCAATTAGATGGAAAAGTACAAGCTGTTGAGTGTGAAGTTATTGGTTTTAATGGTAAAACCTTATATCTGATGCCATTTGAATCAACCGATGGCATATTACTTGATGCCAGAGTATATACCTCACAATATGATCTAACCCATTTTAGCCATAAAGTTTTACCTATTGGTACGGGGTTATTAGGACGAATAGTTGATGCAATGGGCAAACCATTGGATGGTAAACCTTTACCAGAAAATATTGAATATGAAGGATTAATCAATAAATCACTAAACCCTCTGACTCGCACGCCTATTCATCAAGTATTAGATGTCGGCATTCGTGCTATCAATGCATTATTAACCGTTGGCCAAGGTCAACGAATGGGGCTTTTTGCTGGTTCTGGTGTTGGTAAAAGTGTCCTACTTGGCATGATGGCTAGGTATACCAAAGCCGATATTATTGTGGTTGGTCTGATTGGCGAACGTGGCAGGGAAGTAAAAGATTTTATCGAAAACATCCTTGGTGAAGAAGGCTTAGCGCGTTCAGTCGTCGTCGCGGCACCAGCCGATGTATCGCCATTATTACGTCTACAAGGTGCAGCTTATGCCACAAAAATTGCCGAAAATTTTCGTGATCAAGGGTTTAATGTATTACTGATCATGGATTCACTAACCCGTTATGCCATGGCACAACGGGAAATAGCCTTAGCCATCGGTGAACCACCGGCAACCAAAGGTTATCCACCATCAGTATTTGCAAAATTGCCAGCATTAGTTGAAAGAGCAGGTAATGATGCCAAAGGAAAAGGGGCAATTACTGCTTTTTATACTGTATTAACCGAAGGTGACGACCAACAAGATCCTATTGCGGATTCAGCAAGGGCAATTCTTGATGGTCATATAGTGTTATCACGTTCACTAGCTGAATCGGGGCATTATCCAGCCATTGATATCGAAGCGTCAATCAGTCGTGTAATGACCGATCTTACCCCACCAGAAGATGAAAAAAAATCACGGTTATTTAAACAATTATTTTCAAGTTTCCAGCGCAATCGGGACTTGATTAATGTTGGTGCTTACGTAGCTGGAACCGATCCATTATTAGATAAAGCTATCTCACTTTTTCCAGCTATGCAGCAATTTTTACAACAAGGAATCAATGAGCATTGTAGTTATCAAGACGCTTATCAACAATTAATCAATATTGTTGCTGCTCGCTGATAAATTTGGAAAGAATTATGGCCAATCAACATCATGGTAAATTTGCATTTATAACGTTAAAAAAGCTCGCTGAAAAAGCAGTTGATGACAAATTGATTAAATTAAAACATGCCCACGAAAATAAACGTAATGCACAATCACAACTAAATGTATTAAATGATTATTATCACGAGTACCAACAACGGCTAAATAATGCTTTATCCAGTGGCATTAAAGGATCGGAATTAAATAATTTTAATGCTTTTATTACAGCTATTGAACAAGGTATAGCTCAACAAAAGAAACTACTATTAACTTTAGATATAAAACAAAAGCAGATCACCAATGAGCTTAATCAATCACAAAAAAGCCTAAATACTTATACTACATTATTAGATAAACAACATAAAAAACTGTTACTACAACAGAGTCGTTTACAACAAAAATTAACCGATGAATTTGCTCAGCAGCAGATAGCAAGGAGAACATTGAATGAATATTAATCAGTTTAGCGATATTCCATTAATCTCATCTCAACAATTTGAATTAAACGACAACAAGTTATCTATTCTTGATGATGATTTTTTCCAAAAATTATTACAACTTACCGAAAAACAACAATGGCTAAGTGATAATAATAATCACGTTAATGCTACAAACTTAAAAGACAATGAGTTAGAGCAGAAAGAACGAATGGAAAGTGAAGAGTTGTTCATACTATTTTCTATGCCACTCAATCCGCAAGAGGATATACAGCAAAATAGACAATCGGATACTCAACCGAAAAACCAACCAATATATGAAACTAAACTATTATTAGAAGCTAATCCAACCATGATTGATCCAAAGTTGGATACACAATGTACTGATGATATCAAACAGCGCACCAATATTGATGAAAAAGCTGCCGAAATTATTGCCTCAATTAATCACAGTGAGCAATTAATCAACAAAACCAATAAACCAAACCCTAGTCATTTATTGGCTTGGGAAAATAATCAGCCACAAACGACAAAAAATGCACATTTGAGTATTAATCAAACACAGTCAACAGATACGCTGATAAATAATCATAGCTATGATCATCAAACTGATTTAGCGTCAACTCTGACAAATAAATTGTTTACTACTAATTTGGCTAATACACCATCAGAAATGGCTTTATCAATAGATCTAAATGGCCAATCATCGTCATTTAATCCGCCAACCTTTACAACAAATCCAACCACATTAAACTTAAATTTACCGATGCCAATGGATATTAGTAAGTGGCAAGCATCTTTAAATGAACAAATTTGTTTAATCAGTCGACAAGGTATTCAAAATGCCGAAATAAAATTAAATCCACAAGAACTAGGATCATTACATATTAAATTAGCCATGGTTGATGACAAAATCGATCTGCACATGGCGGTTGCGCATAATATGGTTAAGGGTGTGTTAGAATCAGCACTCCCCATGTTAAGAACCTCATTGGAACAACAAGGTATCACTTTACAACACACTAACATTAGTGATTTTTCAATGATGAATGATTCTAAACAGTCGTCTTCTTATCAACAGCCACAACAATTTGAAACAGAGCAACTATTAGATGATATCAATCCAATTCAACAAAAAATTAATCATCATACTAAGGTTGTTCAATCAGGATTAAGTATTTTTGCCTAAATAATGGTTATGGCAATATTTATAAAATAATTGATATCTACGTTTTTAACAGTGTTTAACGTTGATAACTTAATATTAAAAAGGTTGAATAGATAATATTTTTATTGCCTATTCTTCCGATTAATTCTTACGGCATGATTTATTATTTTGGTAATTTTTGGTTATTTAAATAGCTACAAATCTTTCGTTAATTTTCATTGAGACAATAATAAATATGCAAACCACCAATAAAAAAGTAAGAATTTTAAACCTAATACTTATTCTAATTACCTTACTCGCAATAGGTTCAGCAGCTTATTTATGGTTCGAAAATCAAGCTAAAAATACGACACATACTCATCAAGAACCTCAAGTTTCATCACCGGTTTTTTTAACTCTAAAACCATTTACCATTACATTACCTCCTTCTGAAGATAATTTAGATATCAATAAAATTCTATATGTTGGTATGGTGCTACGCGTCGAAGATGAAGATCAAAAAACAGTATTATTAGAATATTTGCCTGAAGTAAGAAGTGATGTATTGCTGTTAACCTCAAAACAATATGTCAATAATTTGAAAAAAGAATCTGGCAAACTCGAATTACAAGAGCAAATAAAAACAGCATTATCACGTCAATACGATGCCAAACATTCAGTAAAAATTGATGAAGTGTTATTCACTGATTTCATTATAAGGTAATTATCATGTCGGATAAGCTTCAATCTACTAGCGATAAAAGTGAATCTTTAGCTAAACATTCACCGGATAATGCTGCCAGTATTGAAAAAGATATTGTGCAAAATTATCAATCACAGCAAAGCAAACGGACTGAAGTAAAACCTTATGATATATCAGTTAAACATAGTTTTATCCCTGAACGACTAACAGCATTAGAAATAATTAATGAACGCTTTGCTCGTCAATTTCGAATTGGTTTATTTAATTTATTACGTCGTAATACGGATGTTATTACCTCGCCAATTGAGCCAAAAACATTTAAAGAGTTTTCGCATATCTCGGCAACTTACCATTTAAATTTAGTTCATCTTAATCCTTTACGGGGTAGCTGCTTATTTTCTTTTTCACCAGAACTGGTATTTATTGTTGTTGATACGCTTTTCGGCGGTGATGGACATACCACCAATATGAATACTGAAGGACGTGAATTTACCCATACTGAACAAGAGATTATTAGACGAGTATTAGATCTTGCTTTAACTACATACCAAAATTCATGGATTGACGTATACAGCATTGAAACTGAATATATTCGTTCTGAAGTAGAGAGTAAATTTACCAATATCACCAGCTCTCCTGATGATGTAGTGTTAACTTCGACATTTTTAATTGAAATTGGTAACTTTAAAGCAACTTTCTGCATTTGCATTCCATATGCAATGGTTGAATCTATTAAAGAGTTATTAATTAAACCACCGATCGAAAGCCAAACCCATCAAGATGATAATGTCTGGATGAGTTCACTCACTAGCGGTATTAAACAATCAACGGTTGAATTAGTCGCTAATTTTACAAATATTCAAACAACTGTTGCCAAATTATTAGCATTAAAAGTAAACGACATTTTGGATATTGAAAAACCAACCAGCCTAGATGTCACAATTGGTGGCGTACCGGTTTTAAAAGGTCAATATGGTAGTGTAAATAAACAATATGCAATTCAAGTAGAGCAAATAAGCAACCCTGTATTAGAACAATTGAATGAAGGAGTGTTCAATGAGTGATATGCCAAATAACAGTGATGATAGCCAAGCAACTAACTTAACTGATGAAGAATCGGTAACGACAGAAGCTATTTTTGAAACCCTTTCACCCCAACAGTCAAATGTAAAAGAACAAGATATTAATCTTATTTTAGATATTCCGGTTAATTTAAGTGTTGAACTTGGCCGTACCAAAATGGCCATTAAAGACCTATTAAATTTAACTCAAGGCTCTGTTATCGCCTTAGATGGTTTAGCTGGTGAGCCATTAGATATTTTAATTAACGGTTACTTAATTGCGCAAGGCGAGATCGTGGTGGTGGGTGACAATTATGGTGTACGAATTACCGATATTATTACCCCATCAGAACGGGTACGTAGATTAAGTCGTTAATAACCATTAATGAGATAACCATGAGCGAATCAACAATCAACTCCGGTATACAAAACTTTTCGTCTATTCCTACTGAATCAAGTTTATATAGCCAAATAGGAATAGCCTTTTTTAGTGTCATCACCATTATTTTCGTTTTAACCTGGCTAATAAAACGGTTAGGTTGGCAAAAATCTACTAAGCAATTCATTGATGTTAAAGCAACTTACAATATAAATGCCAAAGATCGCATTATGCTGGTTTATGTTGACCATCAATTACTAGTGGTCGGGGTTACAGCCCAACAAATGACTTTACTCCATACTATCAATGAACAACGTACTGAAATGTTATTCGCAGATCCTGCTGACGTTGAACAACAGTCAAAAAATAATCTGTTCAATCAGATATTAAAATCTGTGCTAAACAGTAAAAAGGTGTAATTAATTGTGCGGTTAAAACTTATTATTTTATTTAGCTTATTGCTGGCCAGCCAATATAGTTATGCTCAATTATCACCGTTAACAATTGTTACTCAAACCTCACTACCAGAAGGGCAAACTTGGTCATTACCAGTTGAAACTTTAGTTTTTTTAACCCTACTGACCTTTATCCCAATTATATTACTATTAATGACGAGTTTTACTCGTATCATTATTGTGTTAGGGCTATTACGTAGTGCACTTGGTACCCAATCAGCACCGCCTAATCAATTAATTTTAGGTATTGCCCTATTTATGACATTTTTTATTATGTCACCGACATTGGATAAAATATATCAAGATGCTTATCTTCCCTATTCACAACAACAAATCACTATGCAACAAAGTTTGACAGAGGCAAGCAAACCACTGCGTGAATTTATGTTGAGTCAAACTCGTGAAAGTGATTTAACGCTATTTGTTAATATGTCCCATTCTGGTGATATTCAAACCCGTGAAGATATCCCGCTACGAGTTTTAGTCCCAGCTTTTGTGGTTAGTGAACTTAAAACCGCTTTTCAAATTGGCTTTACGCTGTTTATTCCTTTTTTAGTCATTGATTTAGTTGTTGCCAGTACATTAATGGCATTAGGGATGATGATGGTACCACCAGCAACAGTATCACTACCTTTTAAAATTATGTTGTTTGTATTAGCTGATGGCTGGCATTTATTGTTAGGTTCATTAGCACAAAGCTTTTTTAATTAACGCCAACAGTAAAGGGATTATATGCCTTCTGAATATATTAGCCATTTTGCCATTCAAGCAATCAAAGTTGCCGCATCACTTGCAGGCCCTTTATTACTTGCAGCCTTAGTCACTGGGCTAATTATCAGTTTGTTACAAGCGGCAACCCAAATTAATGAAATGACCTTATCTTTTATTCCTAAGATTTTGGCGGTGGTGTTAGTATTAATCATTTTAGGCCCCTCAATGCTGACAACTATGATCGATTATATCCGTCTGGTTATTACTGATATTCCTAACTTAACTAGTTAACCTTAATGGATACCGCGATTCACGATCTGTTTAATATTGATTTTTTTGCTTGGGTTCGATCAAGTTTTCTGCCTTTTACCCGTATTTTAGCGCTAATTATGGTCGCACCTATTGTCGGTGAAAAAGAGGTGCCAAATCGCTTAAAAATCGGTTTAGCAGTGCTGATCGTCATTTTATTACCGTTACCAAAGTTAGACGACAACCTTAGCCTTTATTCATTACTCGGTATCTGGGTTATTGCCCAGCAAATCATGATTGGCATCATAATCGGTTTTACCGTACAACTTACTTTTTTAACGGTAAGATTTGCCGGTGAATTAATTGGTATGCAAATGGGGTTAGGCATGGCGACCTTTTATGATCCTATTGGTGGACCATCTACTTCCGTACTGTCACGTTTAATTAACATTATTGCCTTGTTGATATTTCTCAGCTTAGATGGCCATCTATGGCTACTATATGGATTAGCTAACAGCTTTGATATTATTCCTATTAGCGTTTCACCTTTAAAGGCCAACGGTCACTTAGCCTTAATCGAAACAACCGGTCTGTTATTTAGTAATGGCGTTATGTTGGCATTACCATTAATGACGTTATTGCTGATTATTAATTTGTCGTTAGGGCTATTAAATAGAATTACCCCTCAGTTATCAATTTTTGTAGTTGGCTATCCACTTACCTTATTATGTGGCTTGATGATGTTAAGTTATTTATTTTCCTCCTTGCCTTCATTTGTTGAATTTATTTTAGAACAGATATTTTCAACTACTTCGCAAATTTTAATCTATCTTACAGCCACCAATAATTAAGCCAATTAAGCTTAATAAAATTCAGGGGTATTTTTTAACAAAAAATTTTGAGGAACGGGGTTTTTTAGCCTTAACATTAAAGGCTATTAACCATGTATATAACTAATAGTTGCTTATACGAGATAATAAAAAACCGCTGTGTAGCTTTGCGTTACACAACGGTTCAAGTTAATTATAAATTAAAAATTAATTAAATAATTTATGGAATTGTAAGCTTATCCAATCCCAGATATTACCAAAGAAGCCTGCTTCTTCAACATTTTCAAGGGCAACTAAAGGTTGTTCGTTGATCACTTTATCATCTAATAAAAATTGAATTTTACCAACCGCAGCACCTTTGGTGATTGGTGCATAGATGTAATCATCAATAGTGTATTGTACTTTAACGTCAGCTGAACGACCTTTTGGCACAGTAATATAAGCACCATTAATAGTCCCTAAATTTACTTTGTTTTCATCGCCATACCAAACTGACTCTGTCACTAATGGCGCATTAGGCTTAACTGGATTAGCCGTTTCAAAGAAGCGGAATCCCCAAGTGAGTAATTTTTTACTCTCTTCTTCACGACCTTTAAAGGTTCGGCCACCAAGCACGGCTGAAATTAAACGGGTATTACCATCAACCGCTGATGCAACAAGGTTATAACCAGCAGCATTCGTATGACCGGTTTTAATACCATCTACATTTAAAGTTGTATCCCAAAGTAAACCATTGCGATTCAATTGTGGTTTAGACAGGTTATAGGTGAACTCTTTTTCTTTATAGATAGCATATTCAGTTGGTAAGTCACGAATCAAAGCTTGACCTAATAGTGCCATATCTTTAGCTGTTGTATACTGACCGGGTGCATCAAGGCCATGCACCGTTTCAAAATGGGTATGTTGTAAACCAATTTTTTTGGCATATTCATTCATTAAATTAACGAAAGCACCTTGGCTACCAGCAACATGTTCAGCCATAGCGATACATGCATCATTACCCGATTGAATAATGATACCTTTATTCAAATCGGCAACCGAAACTGTTTTACCAACCTCTAAAAACATCAATGATGAGCCTTTTAAAACCGGGTTACCGGTTGCCCATGCATCTTTACTGATCAGCACCATATCATCATTTTTAATACGGCCTGATTCTAATGCTTGGCCAACAACATAACTTGTCATCATTTTAGTTAAGCTTGCTGGATCGCGTTGTTGTTCAGCATTATATTGCGCTAGGATTTCACCAGATTTGGCATCGATTAAAATATAGGCTTCTGCATCTAATTGAGGGATAGCTGGAATAGGAAAAGCCATCTCTGCAGAGGCAGAAGAACATATTGCAAGCGCCAACAAACCAAAAGATAATTTTAATTTCTTTTTCATTTATAAAAATTCCGTTAAATGTTTTTAGATAACATGTATCGATGAGTGTGAATAGACATCATAATGCCAAAACTTGCCATTAAAACGACCAGAGAAGAGCCACCATAACTTATTAGTGGTAATGGTACACCAACTACTGGTAAGATTCCACTGACCATACCGATATTAATAAATACATAGACAAAAAATACTAAAATCAAACCACCAGACAGTATTCGTCCAAACGTCGTTTGTGCCTGTGCGGCAATAATTAATCCACGTATAATTAAACATAAGAACAAGACTAACAAAACAATAGAGCCAATAAAACCGAACTCTTCAGCGATAACTGAAAAGATGAAGTCAGTATGTCTTTCCGGTAAAAATTCTAGCTGAGATTGCGTACCTTCAAGCCAACCTTTACCCCATATTCCTCCCGATCCTATCGCGGTTTTCGATTGCAAAATATGATAACCAGCACCATTAGGATCACGCTCAGGATTAAATAATGTTAATACTCGTTCACGCTGATAATCATGCATCAAATAAAACCACATAATCGGTAAAAATATGGCTATAAGTATTAAAGCAACAAGAATAAATCGCCAGTTAATCCCAGCCAAAAAGATAATAAAAATACCCGACATAATAATTAAAATAGCCGTTCCTAAATCGGGTTGCATTGCTACTAATAAGGTAGGTACGCCAATAATAGCTAATGTTTGCAAAGTTGTTTTAAGCGGTGGTGGACAGCCATCACGATGAATAAACTTAGCTACCATTAATGGCACGGCAATTTTAGCAATTTCTGACGGTTGAAAACGAATGACGCCTAAATCTAACCAACGTTGAGCACCTTTACTGGTATAACCGAAAATATCAACTAATAATAATATAATAATACAGGCAATATAGAGATAAGGTGCCCACTGTTCATAGCTTCGCGGTGAAATTTGGGCAAAAACAATCATCACAAAAAAACCAAGAATTATTTGGATAACTCGTTTTTGCATCATATCTACATTTTGGCCACTAGCACTCCATAAAATATAAAGACTATAACCAAGTAGTAAGGTTATAAATAAGCAAAAAAGGGGATCGATATGTATCTTTTGCCAAAAAGATTTCTTAATATTGTTCATAATTAATCTTCATGTCCTGTCGTCGATGATGATGCATCATCTAATTCTGTTGAGTTATCACCCTCAAGATAATAATCCAATATTTTACGGGCTACTGCACCGCCATTGGAGCTACCACCGCCACCATTTTCAAGGACTATAGCTAGCGCTATTTTCGGTTTATCATAAGGTGCATAAGCGATAAATAAGGCATGGTCACGTAAATGTTCCGGTATTTTATGGGCATTATAAGTTTCGTTTTCTTTTAAACCATAAACTTGAGCAGTACCTGACTTACCTGCAGCTTGATATTTAGCACCAGCATAAACTTTACGTGCAGTACCTCGAGCACCAAACATAACTCGATGCATACCTTCTTTAGCTAATGCCCAATAGGCTGGATTAACATCAACTAGGCTATTAGTTTCAACATATTTTTCGGGATCAATAGTTGGTTGATTCTGATTAGTATTAATAATGTCACTTTTTTTATAGAGTAAAAAGTGCGGCGTAAAAGTTTTACCGTTATTAATTAATGTGGTTAAGGCTTTAGCCATTTGCATAGGTGTGGCAGTCCAATAACCTTGACCTATACCAACCGGAATGGTGTCACCTTGTAACCAAGATTTTTTATGGCGCTTCAATTTCCATTCGCGACTTGGCATAACCGCACGAGTCTCTTCATTAGCTGAAATATCGATACCGGTACGCTCACCATAACCAAACTTAGTCATCCATAAATTTAGGCGATCAATACCCATATCATAAGCAACCTGGTAAAAATAGGTATCCACCGATTCTTCAATTGCTCGTAATACATCAACATGGCCGTGCCCCCATTTTAGCCAATCTCGATAACGTCTTTCTGTACCGGGTAATTGCCACCAGCCAGGATCATTAACCACACTTTTGGGTGAAACGACTCCTTCACTTAAAGCGGCTATCGAAATAAATGGTTTTACCGTTGAAGCAGGAGGATAAGCACCAAGTAAAGCTCGGTTAAATAGTGGTTTACTTGGATCATTAAGTAACTCACTATATTTTTTACTGGAAATACCACCAACAAAATCATTTGAGTCATAACTAGGGCTAGACACCATTGCTAATACTTCACCATTATTGGGATCAATAGCAACAACTGATGCTTTTCGGCCAGCAAGCAGTGATTCAATATAGAGTTGTAATTTTAGGTTGATGGATAAATAGATATCTTCACCGGCTTGTGGTGGATGTTGTTCAAGTAAGCGAACAATACGACCTCGGCTGTTTACTTCAACCTTTTCATTACCAGCCGTACCATGTAAAACATCTTCGTAATAGCGTTCAATCCCCATTTTACCAATGTTAAAAGTAGCCACATAATCGCTGGCTTTATTTTCTTCTTCTAAACGTTGTTTATCTTGAGTATTTATTTTAGATATATAGCCAAGAATATGGGTAAGTGAAGCGCCATACGGATAATATCGATGTTGAATTTTAACAATCGACACAAACGGAAAGCGATGCTGATCAACAATAAAACGTGCTATTTGTTTTTCGGTTAGATTTTCTTTTAGTGGTACGGGTCGATGAGCCCGATAATTACGGCGTTCCTTTTGGAAATTCTCAATATCTTCATCAGTTAAATCAACAATCGTTTTTAACTGTTCAAACTGTTCGTTAAGGTTTTTGGTTTTATCAGGAACAATATTAAGTTGATAGGTAATATTATTTATCGCCAATGGCGTACCATTACGATCATAAATCATACCGCGACTAGGAGGAATAGGGATAATTTCAATACGATTGTTGTTTGATTTGGTACTGTAATAACTAAAGTTTGAAATTTGTAGATCAGCTAAATTGGCTAATAACACAAAAATTAATAGAATAATTACCACAAATGCAAACAACGCTCTACGCAAAAATAAGTTTGTTTCTGCTGAGTGATCGCGAATATTGCCCTTTTTTGTTTTACCTGAAATAGAGATAATATAACTCCTCTAAATTCTGTTTATGACTGTTGTTGCTTGTGTTGTTGTTGTTCCCATTTTTCATAAGCATTAACAATTCTAGCTACGACAGGATGGCGAACGACATCTTCACTCTTGAAAAAATTAAAACTAATATCATCAACTTCGCTTAAGACTTCGATAGCATGGCGTAATCCTGATTTTTGGTGACGCGGTAAATCAATTTGCGTAATATCACCAGTGATGACCGCTTTAGAATTAAAACCAATTCGCGTTAAAAACATCTTCATTTGCTCAATTGTGGTGTTTTGGCTTTCATCAAGAATAATAAATGCATCATTAAGCGTACGCCCACGCATATAGGCTAATGGAGCAACTTCAATAACACTTTTTTCTATTAGTTTTTCAACTTTTTCAAAACCAAGCATTTCAAACAATGCATCATAAAGTGGACGTAAATAAGGATCGACTTTTTGACTTAAATCACCAGGTAAAAAACCTAGTTTTTCGCCAGCTTCAACCGCAGGGCGAGTTAAAACGATACGTCTAATTTGCTGTTTTTCTAGTGCATCAACCGCTGCGGCTACCGCTAGATAGGTTTTTCCGGTACCAGCCGGACCAATACCAAAAGAAATATCATAATCTAATACATGAGCAATATATTGAGCCTGATTAGGCGTACGTGGTTTTATTACTCCACGTTTGGTTTTTATCATGACTTGCTTACTACCATGCAGATCAACATACGCAGGAAGATGCTCTTTGGCTTTTTCTAATGCACCAGATTCTTTAATGGCTAAATGTATCTGCTCGGGTTCAATATCGATAATATTATCTTTTTGTTTAGTTTGCTTATAAAGCGATTGTAATATTTCAGATGCAGCTTTTACACAGATGGTATCACCAGTGATGGCAAAGAGATTACCACGGTGATTTATTTCAATCCCTAAACGACGTTCAAGTTGTTTAATATTGTCATCATAAGGACCACAAAGACTATTAAGTCGCTGATTATCTGCTGGTTCTAGCATAGTTTCATGGGTCGTAATATTCAATGATAAGTCCTCTAATTATTCAGGTTAATGACTAAATACGCTCTTCACATAAAGAACATTTTTCAACACCTTTTAAAAAATCCATATGGCAATGATGACAAGTCACTATATCGTCACCAACTATATTATTCACAGCACTAGTTGCCTGATTATTATCTAATCCTTGGCTTTTCAACTTATTGATAACCATCGTGATAGGTGTACCACTTTTTAACTCTTGCTCAATATAAGATGCCACTTGCTGTTCAAATGTAGGTGGTATATAAGTTAAAACACTTTCATTAAAGTCAGAATTACAGTGTTGACATTTAATATATCGACCTAAAGTTTGAAAACTAAAAATAGGAATAAAAAATAGTGTAAAATATTTAGCTACCTTTATTTGCGTATACTGATGTTGTTTTTGATCACCAGCAATATTTTGCTGAGCACAACAGTTTGGGCAATTAAATTGCCCTGTATGTTCATTAACTTCACGTCCTTTTGTACCAAATACAATAAACATTTAATATTCCTTATTTATAAATTATCATCTTTAATTATTAATTAAATTACACTTCTATTTGTATAATTATGGTTGATAAATACCAACGCCTAAATTATTTTCTTTACGAGTTCGCGAAATAACTGATATTGGTGATTCACTAACCCGTAGATCCATCTGATCTTCAGTTCTCACTACTTTACCACGCAATGAGTTAGGATAAACATCGGTAATTTCAACATCAACAAATTTACCAATCATATTTGGATTGCCAGCAAAATTAACAATTCGATTGTTTTCAGTTCGGCCGGTTAATTCCATAAGATCCTTTTTAGATGGACCTTCAACTAAAATACGTTGTACGGTATTCAACATGCGACGACTAAATTGCATAGCTTGTTGATTGATTCGCTCTTGAAGAATATAGAGCCGTTGTTTTTTCTCTTCTTCAGAAACATTATCTTCCATTTCCGCAGCAGGCGTACCCGGACGAGCTGAATAAACAAAGCTATAACTTAAGTCAAAATTAACATCAGCGATCAATTTCATAGTTTGTTCAAAATCTTCTTGGGTTTCACCCGGGAAACCAACAATAAAATCAGAACTGATTTGAATATCTGGGCGAACTTTACGTAATTTACGAATAATTGATTTATATTCAATTGCAGTATGGGTTCGTTTCATCAAGTTCAATACGCGATCAGAACCACTTTGTACTGGTAAATGTAAAAAGTTAACCAGTTCAGGCGTATCACGATAAACATCAATAATGTCATCGGTAAATTCAATTGGATGGCTAGTGGTAAAACGAATACGATCAATACCATCAATAGCAGCAACCAAACGTAATAGTTCTGCAAAAGAACATATATCACCATCAAAGGTTGGTCCGCGATAGGCGTTTACGTTTTGCCCTAATAAATTCACTTCACGAACACCTTGTTCTGCTAACTGAGCAATTTCATAAATTACATCATCACAAGGTCGACTTACCTCTTCACCACGGGTGTAAGGTACCACACAATAAGTACAGTATTTGTTACATCCTTCCATTATGGATACAAATGCCGTTGGACCTTCACTGCGAGGTTCGGGGAGACGGTCAAATTTTTCAATTTCAGGAAAACTAACATCAACAACATGCTGGCCATTACCACTGCGGATCTGTTCAATCATATCTGGCAAACGGTGAAAGGTTTGTGGTCCAAAAATAATATCAACAAAAGGCGCTCGTTTACGAATATGGGCACCTTCTTGTGATGCGACACAACCACCAACACCAATAATAATATTAGGGTTATGTTGTTTTAAATTTTTCCAACGACCTAGTTGGTGAAAAACTTTTTCTTGGGCTTTTTCTCGAATAGAACAGGTATTTAATAATAAAATATCTGCTTCTTCGGCATTTTCTGTTAAGGTTAAACCATGGGTGGATTCAAGGAGATCTGCCATTTTAGTTGAATCATATTCGTTCATTTGGCAGCCCCAAGTTTTGATATGTAATTTTTTGCTCATCAATAACTCAGCTATATTTAATTGTTAAAATGAAAACGGGTTTAAATCCGCGATTTTAGCGAGCCATATTGTAATCCTTTGTGATTGTAGGGTCTATAATAAATATAAAAAACTATATTTATTACTTTATACATAAAAAATAAACAATTAGTTATTTATTTATCGAAAAAACAACTGATTATGATAATCATTCTTTTTATTTTATGTTATTATTCTCGCCCTATTAATATTTTTAACAATATAAGTATTTAGGTATGTCAAAAACATTTAGTCCAACAAAGCGCTTTTTAATTAAAGGCATTATTGCGACTTGTTTATTGTCTGTCACGCGAGTTGGCTTTGCTGCGGCAATGGCTCAGGTTATTGCTGTGCGTGTTTGGCCATCATCAACTTATACACGAATAACGTTAGAATCAAACGCCAAACTTAATTATAAACATGCAAATTTGTACAACCCCGACCGTATTGTTATTGATATTGATAATCTCAATTTAAATCCAATTCTAAAAACGATTTCAACAAAAGTACTAAGCCGAGATCCTTTTATTAAATCTATTCGGGCATTGCAGTTAGATCCAAAAACTGTTCGTTTGATGATTGAATTAAAACAAGGTATTGATCCAAATACATTTACATTACCACCAATTGCTGAATTCAAACATCGATTAGTTGTTGATCTTTATCCATCTAAACCAGCTATAACTGATGATGATCCACTGTTAGCACTCTTAGAAGAGTATCAAAAAGGCGATCTCAATAAAAAACAATCGCAAATAAAATCACCATCCAATAAGAAGAAAAATTCACCCATTATCGTTATGCTTGATCCGGGTCATGGTGGTGAAGATCCTGGCGCTATTGGTTATAAAAAGACTAGAGAAAAAGATATTGTGTTGCAAATTGCTCGACGCACTTACAATTTGCTAAAAAAAGAACCCAATATCAAAGTATATATGACTCGTAATGAAGATGTATTTATACCTTTAAAAGTTCGCGTAGCAAAAGCACGATCTTTACATGCAGATCTATTTATTTCGATTCATGCTGATGCTTTTGCTAATCGCTCTGTTAAAGGATCATCGGTATTTGCTTTATCAACCCGTGGTGCCAGTAGTTCAGCAGCCAGTTATTTAGCACAAACCCAAAATGATGCCGACCAAATAGGTGGGGTGAGTAGAAGTGGTGATAAATATTTAGATAATACGATTTTAGATTTAGTACAAAAAACAACGTTGTCTAATGGGGTATTATTAGGTTCAGCTATTTTAAATCGAATGAAAAACGTGAATAAACTACACAAACCATCGATTGAAAAAGCGGGTTTTGCGGTATTAAAAGCGCCAGATATCCCATCAGTTTTAGTTGAAACAGCCTTTATTAGTAATATCAATGAAGAGCAAAAACTTAAGACTGCTTCCTTCCAAAATCAAGTATCTAAAGCAATAGTTGATGGTATTAAAGATTATTTAAAACGTCGTAAAAATTGATCTAATAATTTTTTTAGATCAATTTTACCTTTACTGAATGATCATTAATCGTCGTTCAGCATTTAATTCCGGAATAGTCAGTTTAATATTTTGTTTAAGAGTAAACCCATCAGGGATCGCATCAAGATCGCTACCTTTTAATGCGTAAAATGATCCTTGCGGGTTAGGAAGATGTTTACACCAAGTTAGCATATCTTGCAAAGAAGCAAATGCTCGGCTGATGATTCCATCAAATTTTTTCTCATTATATTCTTCTATACGGCTTTGAATTGGTTGAATATTCTTTAATTTTAATTCAAATTGAACTTGCTTTAAAAAGCGGATCCTTTTACCTAAACTATCCACCAGATCAAATTGCTTATCAGGATTAATGATGGCTAAAGGGATCCCAGGTAATCCAGGACCCGTTCCCACATCAATAAAAGTATTACCAACCAAATAAGGTGAAACAACTAAACTATCCATAATATGTTTAATTAACATTTCACTAGGATCGCGCACTGCGGTTAAATTGTAAGCCTTATTCCATTTATTAAGCATTTCAACATAATCGATCAACAGATCAATTTGTTGAGAATTGATCGAAAGATCCGTTTGATCAATAAGATTAATGAGTTTCTTTTTTAACATAGTTTTTCTTTTTTAAATAAACTAATAACATTGAAATTGCCGCTGGCGTAATGCCAGAAATACGTGAAGCTTGGCCAATTGAAACAGGTTTATGCTGTTTTAATTTAGCAACGACTTCATTAGATAACCCTGATATTTCAGCATAATCAATGTGCTCAGGTATAAGGGTTTCTTCATTTCGTTTTTGTCTTTCAATTTCTTCAATCTGTAATTTTATATAACCATCATATTTTACTTGTATCTCAACTTGTTCAGCGGCTTGAGTATCAGTTAAACCTGGTGCAAAAAGCGATAATGATTGTAGTGTTTTGTAGCTCATTTCAGGACGTTTAAGTAACTCTTCACCATTAGCTTCTTTGGTTAAATTAGCACTTAGTACCGCGTTAACTTCATCGATTGTTTCAATATGAGGGTGAACCCAAATATCACGAAGGCGTGCTCTTTCTTGTTCTATAGCTTCAAATTTTTCATTAAATCGTTGCCAACGATAATCATCAACCATGCCAAGTTGTCGGCCTATTTCGGTTAAACGAATATCGGCATTATCTTCACGTAACATTAAGCGATATTCAGCACGCGAAGTAAACATACGGTAAGGTTCATTTGTGCCTAAAGTACAAAGATCATCAACTAGCACCCCTAAATAAGCTTGATCACGAGTAGGGAACCATTGATCTTGATCATATACAAATCTTGCCGCATTTAAACCTGCTAACATACCTTGAGCAGCAGCCTCTTCATAGCCGGTAGTACCATTTATTTGACCCGCTAAAAATAAGCCTTTGATCACTTTGCTTTCTAAAGTTGGTTTAAGATCACGCGGATCAAAATAATCATACTCAATAGCATAACCAGGTCTTACTATATTCGCATTTTCTAGTCCTTTCATACTACGGACAAAAGCTAATTGGGTATCAAACGGTAAACTGGTAGAGATCCCATTTGGATAAATCTCATTACTATCTAACCCTTCTGGTTCTAAATAGATCTGATGAGAATTACGATCAGCAAAACGCATTATTTTATCTTCAATAGACGGACAATATCGCGGGCCAACACCTTCAATCACACCTGTGTACATAGGACTACGATCTAAGCTATTGCGAATGATCTCATGGGTTGTTTCATTAGTACTTGTTATATAACAAGGGATCTGTCTAGGATGCTGTTTAGCATCGCCTAAAAATGAAAATACTGGCACTGGATCATCACCATATTGAGTGCCTAATTTCGAAAAGTCTATTGTTCTGGCATCAATACGTGGCGGTGTTCCTGTCTTTAATCGTCCCATTCTAAATGGATATTGATGTAAAGATTTGGACAAACCGATCGAAGCGGGATCGCCAGTTCTACCACCACTATAATTATCTAAACCTATATGGATCTTACCATCTAAAAAGGTACCTGTTGTAAGTACTACAGCTTTTGCTTTAAAAGAGACGCCCATTTGGGTAACTACACCGGTGATCTGATCGTTTTCGATGATCACATCTTCAACAGATTGTTGAAACAACATTAGATTTTCTTGGTTTTCCAATGTAGTTCTTATTACTTTACGATATAAAGATCGATCCGCTTGAGCACGTGTTGCTCTTACCGCTGGTCCCTTACTGCTATTTAAGATCCGAAACTGGATCCCTGCACGATCTATAGCTTGAGCCATTAATCCGCCCATAGCATCAATTTCTTTTACTAAGTGCCCTTTACCAATACCACCGATTGCTGGATTGCAGGACATTTGTCCTAATGTATTGATATTATGCGTTAAAAGTAATGTTTTTCGGCCCATTCTTGCTGATGCCATTGCAGCTTCAGTTCCGGCATGGCCTCCACCAACGACGATGACATCAAAAAGATCTGGATAAAACATATAAAGCCTCGTTTTTTATATTACTGATAGATGATCACTATTTTTGATCAGGTGATTTGGTTTTATTTAGCGTTACGAATTTTACTCATCTTTTTTATTACGTCAAATGATCTATTTTGATCGCGATCTAAATTAAATAAGATCTTTTATATGATCTTTTTATTTTTACTATTATTAAGTTAGATCGTTTTTGTTGATAACTAATTTTTGTGCTTATTTTATATGATCTTATTGATCAGTTAATTCTGTTAATTGATCGGATCTTTTTTTAATTAAACTTGTTTATAACTATCTTATTTATCCACAATCTTGATTTAAATTAAGGTTATTAATGCGATTATAACAGCTTATGATCGTTGTTTATCACAGAGTTATCCACAAAAAATAAGTTTGATTGCTTAAATTTTTATCTTTTATTGTTTATAAATTAGCCTTGTTGTTATGGTTTTTTTTATGTTCTTTATATTTTAGCTTGGGCAGTCTCTATCAACTACTTCATTTAACAGCTGAATATATCTCTTTTATGAAACCTATATTCTTTGGTAGTAGTATTTTTTGTAGTATTGGTATGATTATTGAATCTATACCTAATGTTAATAAAAAAGCAAAAATAGCCGAGAAAATTTTTAAAACTTTAAATCTGCCGAAAATAGCTAGAATGGATTTAAGACGTTTTACTAATAAAAAAGTAGCTAAATTAAAACAAAAAAAGCAGCATAATAGTGTGAAACCTTCTAAAAGGTTCTTTCCTAGAAAAGATGAAAATAATTTATTTTATTATTAATTAATAATAATAAGTTAAAGTTTATAGCTATATAGCATTTTAGCTATGTTATTATTTGGTTTTTTGTAAATTAACTAGTTTTTATATATCGACTTTTAATAGCTGCTTTTGCTAACTTGTTTTGTTCTCTATAAAAGTGATTGATTTTTGTGAAAGCAAATTTATACTTAGTACGATTGTATTTTTATTGTGAGGTTATTTTATTACTCTTTCACAGTTGCCTTTACCTTTTATATTACCTAATAACGAAACATTTGATAGTTTCTACGTAGGTGATAATCAGCTATTGTTTGATTCTTTGCAAACCTTACTTGATAGGGAAGGTTTTAATGTCTTTTATATATGGTCAGCAAGCGCAGCTGGTCGTACGCATCTATTACATGCTTCAAGCCAAAATAAATTAGCTAGTTATATTCCATTAAAACAACATGTGTTATTGGTTCCAGAAATTTTACAAGGTTTAGATAATTATGATTTGGTTTGTTTAGATGATATTGATGCTATAGCGGGTCATCGAGATTGGGAAGAGGCAATATTTGATTTATTTAACCGTCTAACTGAAAAAAATGTTAGTAAACTTTTGATTACTGCTTGCGCACCGCCTAAACAAATTCCTTTTATCTTACCTGATTTAGCTTCAAGATTAACTTGGGGGCAAGTCTATCAGCTAAAAGAGTTAAATGATGAAGATAAACTAAAAGCTTTGCAACTTAGAGCACAATTGAGTGGTTTTGAGTTATCAACTGAAGTTGGCTTGTTTTTATTAAAACGGGTTAATCGCGATATGCGAACATTGTTTTCCTTAATGGAAAAATTTGAAGTTGCAACATTAGCTCAACAACGCAAATTAACCATTCCTTTTATTAAAAATATTTTGGATTTATAAAAATGACTAAAAAACCTGAAGCTATCGTTTTTTTTGATTTAGATGGTACTTTATTTGATAGTAATATAGAAGTGTTGCCAAGTTCTTATACAGCAATTGAAAAATTAAAACAAAATAATATTATACCAATGATAGCAACAGGCCGAACACCTATGGAAGCTGCTAAATTGATGAAAGATACAGGTATAAATTCGATTATAGCAATGAATGGCCAAGTTGTTATTTATGAAAAAGAAGTCATATTTACTAATAATATTGATAAAAATGTTATTACTAGATTGTATGAATTTTCACGAGAAAAGATGAATATTCCTTTGTCTTTTTATAATTATAATAAAATGCGCGTCAGTGAAATTAATCAAGCTACTGAACAGTTTTATCGTTCTTTAAAACTACAAATTCCTCCTGTTGATGATCAAATTTATTTAAAAGAACCTCTTCAGATGTTGTTATTACTTTGTGAACAAGGTGAATCAGCTTATCGAGAAGTCTTTCCTGAATTAACTTTTATTCGTAATACTCATTATTGTGTTGATGTTTTTAACCATGGCGGATCGAAAGGTAATGGCATTAATGAATTAATAAAAACTAAAGGTTTTGATAATGTACCTACCTATGCATTTGGTGATGGCATGAATGATTTAGAAATGTTCTTAACCGTTGATCATCCAATCGCTATGGCTAATGCAGTTGATGATTTGAAAGATAAAGCTGAGTATATAACCGATAATAATGATAACGATGGTATTGCTAAAGCACTGCAAAAATTTGGTTTAATTTAGATTTATATATAAAAATCAGTAGATAAAATAAGGTTATTGATAAATAACCCCTAAACATACAGATTGGCTTGCTCCAGTAACTTCTGGAATATTGGATGGAATATTATTTATTCTACAATAAGCAAGCCAAGCAAAAGCGATCGCTTCCATATCATCACTGTTCACCCCTTTAACATCAGTCGTTAAAACTTGCCATTTGGGTAATAATATTGATAAGCGTTCCATAATGAGTGGGTTTTTTGCGCCACCTCCACAGACTAACAATTGACATGGTAAATGCATTTTTATTGATAATTTATTAATCTCTTGGGCAATTGTGGTAGCAGTAAATTCTGCCAATGTCGCTTGAATATCTTGGCCATTTAAAGCAAAGTCAGTTAATTTTTGCATCAGCCAAGCTAAATTAAATAATTCTCTGCCAGTACTTTTTGGTGCGGGTAATTGGAAATAATCTTCATTACATAATTCACTTAATAAGTTTTGATTTACTTTACCTGATTTTGCCCATAAACCATCTTTGTCATAGCTTGTTCCGAGGCTTTTATTTATCCAACCATCAAGCAATACATTACCTGGGCCGGTATCGTAGCCAATTACTGGTTGGTCTGGTATTAACACAGAAATATTACTGATACCGCCAATATTTAACACTACACAGTTAATTGCCGAGTTTAAAAATATTGCTTTATGAAAAGCAGGAACTAATGGCGCACCTTGACCACCATAAGCCATATCTTTACGACGAAAATCGGCAATAGTTGTAATGCCTGTTTGGGCGGCGATGATATTGGCATCACCTATTTGCATAGTAAATGGATTATCACCATTCGGCGAATGATAAATAGTCTGTCCATGACAGCCAATCGCTTTAACTTGTTTGTTATCAATATTATTTTGTTTTATAAATTGATTAATACTTTTAGCGTAAAGTATGCCGAGTTGATGATCGAGTTCGCCTAAATCTTGTAATGATGTTTGTTTACTATTACAAAGCGTTAATAATCGAGTTTTAATTTCGTTTGGCATTGGATAGCAATCACTAGCAATAGCAGTAATTTTTCCATTGCTGATATCAACTAATGCAATATCTACTCCATCCATACTGGTACCCGACATTACACCAATATATAAATTTTGCATAATATTACCCCTGTCGAATTATAGCGCCAGTTAACACATCGCGAATGATTGATGGTTGTGAACGATTGCCTGTTTGACCAGCTAAAATGGGAAAATTATTACCGAATTGGTTCGCCACTTCTAACGCTGTTTTACAAGCTGGATGGCCAGAAAGATTGGCACTGGTTGAAACTAATGGCTTAGCAAATAAATCACACAATTTACAAACTAAAGGATGATCGGTAACTCGAACAGCAATGGACTGATATTTTCCACTTAAAAAATCAGGGGTATTAGTATTCTTGGGAAAAATCCAGGTATTTGGTCCCGGCCAACTGTTAAACGCCATTTGTATTTGTTCTTTCGTTACTGCCGATTGATCAATATAAGGGATCAGTTGTTGATAATGACTGGCAATTAAAATCAATCCTTTATCAACTGAACGTTGTTTTAGATTTAACAGTTTATACACTGCTGATTCACTATCAGGATCACAACCTAAACCAAAAACTGCTTCAGTTGGATAAGCAACAACTTCACCTTTTTGTAACAGTCGATTAATTTCTAGTAGAGTTAATAAGTTTGCCATCAAATTTACATGTTTACCCAATATTATTAAAATTTATATTAAACTCAGGTAAGACTATTTGCAAATTGGCAACAATAGAATTAATAATGTTATTACAATGAATATCGCTTATTTGCTGTGATAGATAAATTAGCTTTTATCGAAAATAGCAAAATTATTCCCAATTCATTTGCGGAAAATAGTTAACTGTTAAATCAATAACCTGTTGCAGGTTGATAATTTTAACTCTTGAATCAATTAGGTCGCCTAAGCCTCGAGCATTAATGTCGTTATCAAGTACATAACAATGATGGGTGTTTTGCAAAATAGTATTTAATGTAGGGTTATCTTGACAACACATAATTACACCATTTTGCCAAAATAGTACGGCATCTTGCGCTGAAATTAACGTTGGATCGATTGTTGATTGGTTCGCTGTTGCAATGGTATGTAACATTTTTCCTCTTTTAGCGTCAAATTTACCCTTAAAAAACCCCGTTCCTCAAAATTTTTTCGGTAAAAATTCAACTTAATCTTAGTTGGTACATCTTTAATAGTTATTAGTATATAATAAGGGCTATTTATTGAGCAAAGAATTCGTTATGAAACCCATTATTTTAGCCAATGAACAATTAGCTAACGAACAAGAGACAATATTGTTTGGTAAACAGTTGGCAAAACAGTGTTTAAATTATTTATCTAATCATGATAGTGCAATTGTTATTTATCTGATTGGTGATCTCGGAGCTGGTAAAACTACTTTTAGTCGTGGTTTTTTGCAACAATTAGGTCATCAAGGTAATGTTAAAAGTCCAACTTATACATTAGTTGAACCTTATCAATTTGATACATTTTCCGTTTATCATTTTGATTTATATCGCCTTGGTGATCCAGAAGAGTTAGAATTTATGGGAATTCGTGAATATTTTTCCTCAAGATCTATTTGTTTGATTGAATGGCCTATGCAGGCAAGAGGTATGTTACCTGCTGCTGATATTGAAATTCATTTGGCCTATTCAGCACTTGAACGTACGGTTAGTGTGCAAGCTAATAGTGAAAAAGGTCAAGCTATTATCAATCCATTACAATAAAAATTAGCGAAAAAACAATGAAGAAAATATTAACTTTTTTTATATTATTACTACTATGTAGTTCAGCTTATGCGGCAAAAGTTGTTATTGCCGTCGATGCTGGACATGGTGGTAAGGATTCTGGTGCTGTTGGTAAAAATGATTTATATGAAAAAAATGTAACGTTATCGATAGCTAAAAAATTAACTAATTTATTAAATAAAGATCCTAATTTTAAAGGGGTTTTAACCCGTAATACCGACAATTTTATTTCAGTTCCTCAGCGTTCTGATATTGCGCGTAAAAATAAGGCAAACTTACTAATTTCTATCCATGCTGATGCCGCACCGAATCGTAATGCTTCTGGTGCATCAATTTGGGTATTATCTACTAAACGCGCTGATACTGAATTGGGGCGTTGGCTGGAACAGGATGAAAAACAGTCACAGTTATTAGGTGGCGCTGGTGATGCATTAAGTGATGATCACGACCAAAATTTAAGCCAAGCAGTACTCGATTTACAATTCTCTTATTCGCAGCGTGTTGGTTATGAACTTGCTAGTCAGGTTTTAAAAGAGATGAAAGGGGTTATTAAATTGCATAAAGGTGTACCTGAACATGCTAGTTTAGGCGTATTACGTTCACCTGATATCCCTTCAATATTGATTGAGGTTGGATTTATTACTAATCAAGCTGAAGAAAGTTTGTTGGCTAGTAATGCTCATCAAGACAAGATCGCTAAACTGATTTATCAAGGCATAAAAAATTATGTCAAAAAAAATCCTAATTTTGGAGAACAGCATTAATGGCAATTCAAATTCTATCACCGCAACTAGCTAATCAAATTGCTGCTGGTGAAGTGGTAGAACGACCAGTATCAGTAATTAAAGAGTTAGTTGAAAACAGCCTTGATGCAGGTAGTACGCAAATTGATATTGATATTGAACAAGGCGGTAGTAAATTAATTCGCATCCGTGATAATGGTGGTGGTATTGCTAAAAGCGAATTAGCATTAGCTTTAGCTCGCCATGCGACTAGTAAAATTAGCTCGTTGGATGATTTAGATAGCATAATGAGCTTAGGCTTTCGTGGTGAAGCATTGGCTAGTATTAGTTCTGTTGCTCGATTAACTTTAACGTCACGTACCGCCGATCAATCTGAGGCATGGCAAGTTTATGCTGAAGGTCGAGATATGAAACCAACCATTAAACCTGCGGCACATCCTGTTGGTACTTCGGTTGAAGTTCTGGACTTATTTTATAACACCCCTGCTCGGCGTCGTTTTCTAAAGACCGAAAAAACTGAATTTATGCATATTGAAGAATTTGTTAGGCGTATAGCTCTGGCTCGGCCTGATGTCACTTTCAATCTGCAACATAATGGAAAACTAATTAAACAGTATCGAGCATCTGCACTTGAAAAACGCGTTGAATTGGTTTGTGGACGTACATTTGTGCAAAAAGCAGTAAAATTAGATTGGCAACATGATGATTTGTTAATTCAAGGTTGGGTAGCAAGTAATGAAATAAGCGATCTACAATATTTTTACGTTAATGGTCGAGTAATAAAAGATAAATTAATTAATCATGCGCTGCGCCAAGCTTATATTAGCCGAACCAATGAGCAACAAAGTTATGTGGTTTTTCTACAAATCGATCCTAAACAGGTTGATGTTAATGTTCATCCTGCTAAACACGAAGTACGTTTTCATGAAGCAAGATTAGTACATGATTTTGTTTATCAAGCTATTGTTATGGCTCTTGAATCAAGCCAACAGCTTGCCGATGATGAAAAAGTGGTAATAACACCAAATCGACAAGCTGCTGGTGAAAATATTTTTAATCAAAAAATAACTGCGGAGCCTAAAAGCTATTCTACGACTAACGTATTACCCAAAAAACCGATTAATCATGTTAAAGAAAATGCAATTTATGGTCAGTTAATTGATACTAAACCAAGCTTTGAAATTGAGAAAACGCAATCTAATCAGTTGCCGTTAGCCGATGATAATGATTCAATAACTGCACCACAACAAGCGGTTATTGAGGGGTTATTTCCTAAACGAAATGTACCATTACAATCACTGCAACAGCAACTTGATAGCTCTTCATTAGTACAGTTTGGTCGAGTATTAACCGTTATTCAACCTGATATAGCTTTACTTGAAAAATTGCAAGATAGTCAGCAAACATTTATGCTTATGAAGTTAAATATTGCTGAGCAAAAAGTAAAAGCAATAAAATTATTATCTCAAGAGTCAGAAAAACTACTGATTCCACTAACAATTTTAGTCAATCAAAAAGAACAACAAGTATTAAGTGATTATCGACCGCAATTAAATTTTTTAGGATTTGATTTTTATATTGATAAAGCCAAATTTCATTTGCATAATGTGCCGAAAATGTTGCGAACTACTAATTGGCAACAATTATTACCAAGTTTAATTGATTTTCTTTTATCTGATCAATCGTCTGTTATCGATCCTACGCAAATTGCAATGTGGTTGGCAGAAAATAGTAGTGATAATTATGTGGAGAGTTGGAGTGTAACCAAAGCTATCCAGCTATTAGCACAACTAGAACAGATAGATATTAATTTATTAAAAAAAGATACGTTTTTGTATCCGATTGATCTTCAATCTTTATCACAATCAATTTTATCATGAATAAAGCAAAAATTATTTCATTAATGGGGCCCACTGCATCCGGTAAGACGGCTTTTGCCATGGAACTTTACGACAAATATCCGATTGATATTATTAGTGTTGATTCGGCGCTTATTTATCGTGGTATGGATATTGGTAGTGCCAAACCAACTAAACAAGAACAGCAAAAATATCCTCACAAATTGATTGATATCTGCGATCCAGCTGAAAGTTACTCGGCAGCTAATTTTCGGCATGATGCGATTGAAGAAATTGAAAAATCGTTAAGTAATGGTCGAACGCCATTACTGGTTGGTGGAACAATGCTGTATTTTAAAGCTTTAATTGAAGGACTTTCACCTCTTCCTGCTGCGGATAGTGATATACGGCAGCAAATTGAAGAAAAAGCCAATAAATTAGGTTGGCAAGCGATTCATGAGGAGTTAAAAAAGGTTGATCCAGTGTCAGCTCAGCGAATTCATCCAAATGATCCGCAACGGCTTAATCGTGCATTAGAGGTTTATCTCATTTCTGGTAAAAGTTTAACTGAGCTTACCCAAGAAAGTGGTGAAGCATTACCTTATGACATTATGCAGCTAGCTATTATGCCGGAAGATCGAGCTGAGTTACATCAACGTATTGAGCAACGTTTTTTACAGATGTTAGATCAAGGTTTTGAAGAAGAAGTAAAAACACTTATGCAGCGTTCTGATCTGCATACCAATCTACCTTCTATCCGTTGTGTAGGTTATCGTCAAATGTGGGAATATCTCAATGGCGATACTAGTTATGATGAGATGGTGTTCAAAGGTATTTGTGCTACTCGTCAATTAGCGAAACGGCAAATTACTTGGCTAAGAGGCTGGAAACAACCGATAACATGGTTAAATCAAGATAATAAAGATACTGTTTTTAAGCATATTTTTTAAATTATAAATTACAGCAATAGGTATTAGCGTTTTTTCTATTTGATTATAATAATAAACAGAAATTTTTCATTTAGGAAACCTTTCTAAATTTAGAATATCTATCATGTATGTTTTTTTGTATGAATTTCGTTAATTTTTTAAATTTTTAGTTATTTGTGCATAAATTGTAGTTGATTAGTTTAAGAGCTGGGTTTTTTATGTTATTTTGATAAATACTACATAAGTATGTTATGTTGCAATCGTATAAATCATCATTTCGATTGTATATTTATTTTATCTTTATATTTTTATTTCATCTTAAAGGATAAACTCATGTCAAAAGGGCAGTCATTACAAGATCCTTATTTGAATTTGCTTCGTCGCGAGCATATTCCAGTATCAATTTATCTAGTTAACGGTATTAAATTACAAGGACAAATTGAATCATTTGATCAGTTTGTTATTTTATTAAAAAATACTGTTAGTCAAATGGTATATAAACACGCAATCTCTACTGTTGTTCCTTCAAGACCAATTTCTGGTTTAGTATCTCAGCCTGAAGAGGAAAGCGAAAGCTAATTATTTGAGTGGAGAATGTGATTGTTTGAGCGATATAAAGGTGGCGAGTCTGCTTTATTAGTCCATGTATTCTTCCCTCAAGAAAGCGATATCGAGGATTTAAAAGAGTTTGAAGTGTTAGTTTCTTCTGCTCAAATTGAAATTCTCGATATTGTGACAACCTCAAGAAAGTCCCCGCAAGCTAAATATTTTATTGGTGAAGGTAAAGCGTTAGAAATTGCCGATAAAGTAAAAGAACTGAATGCTTCAGTTATTCTAGTCAATCATACCTTAACCCCAACTCAAGAACGAAACTTAGAACAACTATGTGAATGTCGTGTAGTGGATAGAACAGGATTGATTCTGGATATTTTTGCTCAACGTGCTCGAACCCATGAAGGTAAGTTGCAAGTTGAATTAGCGCAATTACAATATCTGTCAACACGTTTAGTTCGAGGTTGGACTCACTTAGAACGTCAAAAAGGTGGTATAGGCTTACGAGGTCCTGGAGAAACTCAGCTAGAAACCGATAGACGATTAATTCGTCATCGTATTCAGTTAATCTTATCAAGACTTGCGAAAGTTGAAAAACAACGCAATCAAAATCGTCAATCTAGACAAAAAGCAGATTTATCAACGGTATCACTAGTTGGTTATACCAATGCTGGCAAATCGACACTATTTAATGCACTAACTAATGCTGATGTTTATGCTGCTGATCAATTATTTGCTACGCTGGATCCAACCTTAAGACGCATTATGGTTGATGATGTTGGCGAAGTTGTTTTAGCTGATACGGTTGGATTTATTCGTCATTTACCTCATGATCTGGTTGCAGCTTTTAAAGCGACTTTACTTGAAACACAAGAAGCATCACTGCTATTACATGTTGTAGATGCTGCTGATCCTAATTTATTAGATAACATTCAAGCTGTTGATGAAGTTTTACTTGAAATTGATGCCCATGATATTCCTACTTTGTTGGTAATGAATAAAATTGATTTAATGGAAGGTAAGCAACCAAGTATTGATCGTGATGAAAATGGTGTGCCAATTCGAGTTTGGATTTCAGCACAAAATAGTTTAGGATTAGATCTCTTATTTACTGCATTAAAAGAACGGCTTGCCGGTAAGATTCAAGTTTGTCAATTAAACTTGCCTATCCATCTAGCAAAACTTAGAAGCCGTTTATATAAATTAAATGCGGTGGAACATGAAGTCATTAAAGATGACGGCAGTTTTGAGCTAAATATAAGAATGCCTTTAATTGAATGGAATCGCCTCTGTAAACAAGAGCCAGATCTGTTATACTTAATCAATACGCAAAATAACAACTAATTGTTAAATGGAGCATATAAAATATGGCGTGGAATCAGCCCGGTAATAACGGACAAGATAACGACCCATGGGGAAATAATAAGAAACCTTCCAATTCGACGGGAGGAATATTCGACCAAATTAAAGATCTCTTCAAAAAAGGGAGTTCAGGTAATAATCGAGGACCTTCTGATATTAAGCTATCAATGAATAGTTCAAAAATTATTTTGTCAGTGATAGTTGTTCTTATCCTAATTTGGGCGGTAAGTGGTTTTTATACTATCAAACAAAATCAACGCGGGGTAATAACTCGTTTTGGGCAAGTTCAATCTGAAATTATCCAACCTGGTTTGAATTGGAATCCATCATTTATTGATAAAGTTTATAAAGTCGATACGCAAGGTACTTATAACTTCAATGTGCATGGCGATATCATCACAACAAGTGAAAAAGGTGAGAACTTAGTCTTTGTTGAAATGAACGTACAATATCGTATTAGTGATCCAGTTAAATACTTATTTAATGTGACTAATGTTGAAGATAGTTTACGTCAAGCTGCTGATAGTGCGCTGAGGACTTCAGTAGGTAGTTCTAACATCGATGCCATCATTTCAGATGGTCGTTCTGATTTAGAAGATAGTACTAAAGATGAATTAAATAATGTTATTTCTCATTATGATATGGGGATTACTATTGTCGATCTTAACTTCCAAGTTGCTCGTCCTCCTGTAGAGGTACAAGATGCTTATGCTGATGCAATTAGAGCTCAAAATGATAGTGAACGTGAAATAAAACAAGCTAAAGCAGATAAAGTCCAATTAGTTCAGCAAGCTGAAGGTCGTTCGGCGACCATTCTAGCGGATGCAAATGCTTATAAAGTAAAAGTAGAATTAGAAGCAATTGGTGATGTTGCTCGGTTTGAAAAATTGTTACCGCAATATAAAGCTGCGCCCGAAATTACTAAAGATCGTTTATATATCGAAACGATGGAAAAAATATTAGCTAAAACGCAAAAAGTTATTGTTAATGATAAGAGTGGTAATTTATTAGTACTACCGTTAGAACAATTATTAAAAAATAAAAATGAGCAATCATCTGAATCAACTACAGCAAATTCTGATAGTGATTATAATATTAATCTGCCAAATCCTTTAGATGCAGAAAATGCTCAACAAAATGGTGTTGAAGCAGAAAATCATAGCTCAACTACTACTAATAATAATTCTAATAATCGCACTAGACGAACTATGGGTCGATAAGGAGAAAAAAGAATATGCGAAAATTATTGATTCCTATAGTTTTAATTTTAATTGGCGTACTTTTTTCAAGTATCTATGTGATAGAAGAGGGTACTCGTGGTGTCGTTTTACGTTTTAATAAAATTATTGGTTTATCTGAACCTGGGTTACATTTTAAAATGCCATTAATCGATAGCGTTAAAACTATTGATGCCAAAATCCAAACTACCAATAGTTCAAATAATAATAATGAACAACGTTTTTTTAATGTACAAAAGAAAGAACTGATTGTGGACTATTTTGTGCAATGGAAAATTGTTGATTTTAACCGTTATTACGAAACTATTGCCGGTGGTAATGATGTTAATGACTTAATTTTAGCTCGCTTAAATGGTCGTTTACGTTCTGAGATTGGTAAACTAAATAATCGAGATATCATTAATGATTCTAATGCCGATACCAAATCAAGAAATTCATTAATGGCGCGAGTTAAAGATTCGTTAAATGGTTCATCACAAGAGGGTGAAGAAAATTTACCGATTGATAAATTAGTTACTGATGCGAAAAAAGATCCTGAAAACAGTAAAACTAGCTTGAGGGCTTTCGGTGTTGATGTAATTGACGTTCGAATTAAACAAATTAACTTCCCTGCTGAAGTCTCTGAATCAATTTATGCTAACATGAGAGCCGAACGTGAAGTTATTGCTCGTGACAAACGTTATGATGGTATCAAACAAGCTGAGGAAATAAGAGCTGAAGCTACATTTGAAAAAACCAAAATTATATCAGAAGCTGAACGTCAATCTCGTTCAATTCGTGGTGAAGGTGATGCAAATGCAGCTAAACTTTATGCTGACGCTTTTGGTAAAGATATTGAGTTTTTTAGCTTTATTCGTAGTTTAAAAGCTTATGAACAAAGCTTTACAGGTAATGATGTTATGGTCATTAGCCCTGATAGTGAATTTTTCCAATACATGAAATTAAAGTCTAACAAATAATACAATGAGTAAATAAACTATGAGTAATAATGTTGTTGTGCTAGGTACACAATGGGGTGATGAAGGCAAAGGTAAAGTTGTTGATTTACTCACAGAAAAAGCCAAATATGTAGTACGTTATCAAGGCGGACATAATGCTGGTCATACTTTAGTTATTAATGGTGAAAAAACAGTATTGCATTTAATACCATCTGGTATTTTGCATAATGATGTCATAAGTATTATTGCTAATGGTGTTGTACTTTGTCCTGAAGCACTTATGAAAGAGATGAAAGAGCTTGAAGATAACGGTATTCCAGTGAAAGAAAGGCTACTTATTTCAGAATCATGTCCTTTAATTTTGCCTTACCATATAGCATTAGACCAAGCCCGAGAAAAAGCTCGTGGTAATAAAGCAATTGGTACCACCGGTCGTGGTATTGGTCCTGCATATGAAGACAAAGTAGCCCGTCGTGGACTACGTGTTGGTGATTTGCGTGATCGTCAGGCATTTGCTGAAAAATTAAAAGAAGTTATGGAATATCATAATTTCCATTTAGTCAATTACTATCAATCAGAAGCTGTTGATTATCAGAAAGTACTTGATGAAACATTAGCGATTGCTGATATTTTGGTGGCAATGATTGCTGATATTCCTACATTACTTGAAAATGCGCGTAAAAATGGCGAAAGAATCATGTTTGAAGGTGCGCAAGGTACTTTACTTGATATCGATCATGGTACCTATCCTTATGTGACTTCTTCAAATACTACTGCTGGTGGCGTAGCAACAGGATCTGGTTTTGGTCCTCGTTATGTTGGTTATGTATTAGGTATTGTTAAAGCTTATTCAACTCGTGTTGGTGCAGGTCCTTTCCCAACGGAATTATTTGATGAGGTTGGTGAATATCTCTGTAAGCAAGGTAATGAATTTGGTGCAACCACCGGTCGTCGTCGCCGTACTGGATGGCTTGATGCTGTTGCGGTACGCAAAGCGGTACAACTTAATTCAGTTTCTGGCTTTTGTTTAACTAAGCTTGATGTTTTAGATGGTCTTAAAGAGGTAAAAATTTGTGTTGGTTATCAATTACCGAATGGTGATGTGATTAAAAATGCACCGGCTGCCGCTGAAGATTGGAGTTTAGTTAAACCAGTATATGAGTCTATGCCAGGTTGGAGCGAATCAACTTTTGGTATAAAAAGTTATGACGCTTTACCACAAGCGGCTAAAGCTTATATCAAGCGAATTGAAGAATTAACTGAAACACCAATTGATATTATCTCGACTGGACCAGATCGAAGTGAAACTATGATTTTACGTGATCCATATTCGGTGTAATTTAGCATACAGAAAATCGGGGTAACTATCCCGATTTTTTATTTTTTGCTTGTTAATAAAGTATAATCATTAAATCTCTAAGAGGATACTATGGCAAAAATAGGGACACCACTTTCATCAAGTGCTACCAAAGTATTACTTTGTGGAGCCGGTGAATTAGCCAAAGAAGTTGTTATTGAATTACAACGTTTTGGATGTGAAGTTATTGCTGTTGATCGTTATGCCAATGCCCCCGCTATGCAAGTAGCCCATCGTTGTCATATTATTAATATGCTAGATGGTAATGAGCTAAGAAAAATAATTGAAGCAGAAAAGCCAGATTATATTGTTCCTGAAATAGAAGCAATTGCTACTGACACCTTAGTAGAATTAGAAAAAGAAGGTTTTACTGTTATCCCTACCGCTAAAGCGACGCAATTAACCATGAATCGTGAAGGTATTCGTCGTCTGGCCGCAGAAGAACTTAACTTACCAACCTCACCATACCGTTTTGCATCAAATGAAGCTGAATATAAACTCGCAGTTAAGGAAATCGGTTTTCCTTGCTTAGTTAAACCGGTTATGAGTTCTTCTGGTAAAGGGCAATCTTTATTAAGAAGTGAAGCTGATATTGAATCTTCATGGAAATATGCTCAAGAAGGCGGTCGTGCCGGAAGTGGTAAAGTTATTATTGAAGGTTTTGTTGACTTCGATTATGAAATAACGTTATTAACCGTTAGACATATTAGTGGTGTTTCATATTGCCAGCCTATTGGTCATCGACAAGAAAATGGTGATTATCGAGAATCATGGCAACCACAGCCAATGTCGTCTAACGCATTGTCTTTAGCGAAAGATATTGCTACCAAAATAACAGAAGCTTTAGGTGGTTACGGATTATTTGGCGTTGAATTGTTTGTGAAAGGTGATCAAGTCTGGTTTAGTGAAGTATCTCCGCGACCACATGATACCGGCATGGTAACATTAATATCGCAAAATCTTTCTGAATTTGCATTACATGCTAGAGCGATTTTAGGATTACCAATACCTTTAATAGAACAATATGGTGCTAGTGCATCAGCAGTATTAATCGCAAATGGTGATTCTGACAAAGTTGCATTCTCTAATTTAGATAAAGTACTAAGTGAAGCAGACACTGATCTACGTTTATTTGGTAAACCTGAAGTAAAAGGTATAAGAAGAATGGGAGTTGCATTAGCTAAAGCGCCAACTGTAGAAAAAGCGGTTGAAAAGGCTGTTAATGCTATTAAACAGCTAAAAATAACCTTTTAAATGGCTTTATTGAGTAAAAAGCAATCACTTGAAGAAAAAAAAGCAAATTTTGTAAAATAGGGGTTGACGTAGACAGGTGAAATGAGTAACATACGCAACCCTTGAGACAGCAAACTGAAGCAAGAAATTGTGAAGCAAATTAAAACGCTGTCAGCTCTTTAAAAAGAAGAAACAGACAATCTGTGTGGGCACTTACGAGACGAAAAATTAAAAGTCTACGG